>PKXS01000057.1:9528-48013 GCA_003132425.1 Gammaproteobacteria bacterium
TCTACGTAGGTTGGCTGTGCAAGAACCGATCGTGCGGGCGAGTCATCGCGATTGCGGCCACACCACCGGGCGGCAAAGCGTTGACGGATTTCGATGGTCAATTGTCTGCAATCAAATGCCTTCATTGTGGGGATGAAAATCTGTACCGCTGGAGTGCTCGGAGCGAGCAGAAGTACACGTCGAAAAGTGTGTGAACCTGAGCTTAGGACCCGCGACGGGCTGAGTGTAAGATCGGCGATTGATGGCGTGTCTTTCAGGATCAGACAATGGCAGATCAAGATGCTGGCGCAGCCGTAGTCGTCACGACTAACGAGGAGGCTGCGATTCGCTCGCTGTTGACTCGATCGTTCAACGCGTGGGCGCGCGGCGATGGCGCGGCATATGCCCAGTGTTTTGCCGAACCGTCCGACTACATCACATTCAATGGGGATTCACCTTCGCAGTCGGCTCAGAGACGAGCCGATCGTCGATAATCTCAAGGCGACGAAGGCGCCGCCAAAAAGGGCGTTCGCCGCCGCTGCGTAGCGTAGTGCGGATGGCTGGTGGGGGAAGCGACCGGGGATGGCGCTTGCAACGAATATAGTAAAAGTACTATAATAATCATGTGAAAGAAGTGCGCTGGTTGGGCGATACGCGCTCGGTTGTGGCGGCTTTTCCTAAGGGTGCGCGTCTAAAAGTCGGTCAGGAATTGACGAGAGTGCAGCTTGGTGCGGATCCAAAGCATGGCAAGGCATTGCCGACGGTAGGGCGCGGTGTGCAGGAAATTCGGGTTGCCGACAACAAAGAGGCCTATCGAGTGATCTATGTAGCGTCGATCGGAACGCGGGTCTACGTATTGCATGCGTTTCATAAAAAGTCGAAGCAGGGGATTGAAACGCCGAAATCAGACATGGAGTTAACGCGTCGCCGGTATCGAATGTTGGTTGGAGAGAGTCATGGGTAAGAATGTTTTTTCGGATTTAGGATTTTCCAAGGGCGAAGCGGCGGCGCTGCAGGCGCGAATTGCGCTGGCCGTGGAGATCGAGCGTTACATCGACCAGAACGGGCTTACACAGGCTAAAGCGGCTGTGGCGTTCGGGGTGCCTCAACCGACTATTTCGAAGATTGTGCGGGGAGATTTGTCGCGGTTGTCGCTGGAATATTTGCTCAAGATGCTGGCGCGCGTCGGAGTGACGGTGCATCTGGTGGCGGGAACGCGCAAGTCGGCTAGACGGTCGGTCGCGGCGTAGCCTCGCAGGGACGTGCCGGCTGGATCAACTAGTCTTACAAGACCTGGTGGCGACAGATCGCGCGACATCGGGGCCGCCAGGAGCGTTATTACTCGGCCTTCAGCCTCGCCCTACGGGCCGCCGTCGCACATTGCGCTGCGCAGTCCGTGCTTCGCGCAAGCCCAGGGCGGCCGTCAGTGGCCACCCGTGCGACGCGTGCGTCGCACCCTCCGGCGTTCAATGCGGCCAGACCGTCCGCATTAGTCGGCATTTCATGCCTCACCCTTCGCGCAAGCTCAGGGCATTGCGCTACGCAGCCCCTGCTGCGCTCAAGCCCTGGGTGACCATCCATGGCCACCCGCGCGATGCATGCGTCGCGCCCCTTTCGGGCGTTGTCCGCCGCTGCGCAGCGTAGTGACGGAAGTGCTTGCGTTTGCCTTAGCGCGCGGCTACTTGATCGGGTTCGACGTAGATGGCAAGCCCACTTCCAGACTTGACGAACACGGTCCCCGAGCCGCCGAATCCAAATCCTGTCGCGGTATTCCCGGAAGCCGTTGCGCTGCCGAAGCCGGTGCTCACTGAACCGGCTGCCTGGTCGCTGACGCCGTTCAGCAGGATTCCATTAGCGCCGAGCTTTGCGGCTTCCTCTTTTAGCCTTGTGATCACTGCGTTTGTCTTTCCTTGAGCCGTAAAGGAGAAGGAGTGTTTGCTGGAGCTGTCGAGTAGCTATCCGCGTTGTCTCATCTAAGTTCTTACCAATAGATTTCGTTGCCTCACACAAAATGTAACCATTGGCGGCCTCACCAAGGAGGCTGCGATGGATAAGACGCTCACGCCTGAGGCAAAGATTCAACTCGCTAGCTCGCTGCGGCGGCGTTACCAGGCTGCATCGAGTAGAACAAAGAAGCAGATTTTAAGCGAGTTCGTCGCGGTCAGCGGCTATCACCCGAAATACGCGATCCATTTGTTGAATGCTGCAGAGCCGAGCCCGCCAGCGCATCGCGGGCGGGTGCGGCCGACGCTATATGACGATGCGGCGAAACAGGCGCTGATTGTATTGTGGGAAGCCTCAGATCGAATCTGCGGCAAGAGGTTAAAGCCATTGTTGCGGATTTTGTTGCCATCACTTAGAGGTGGCCCCACAAATTCAGACAGTTTTCGGGGTCGGGATAAGTGGAACTCCGCGGGTTATGCAGCCGCCGCGAGCGGTTGAGAGTCGAAGTAAACGTGATCAGGGGTCTTGCGGTCAAGTGACGTGTGCGGATGCCGAGTGTTGTAGAAAGCAAAGTACCGTTGGATTCCTGCCTTGGCCGCCGCGACGGAGTCGTACGCATGCAAATAGACCTTTTCGTACTTGACCGACTTCCACAGTCGCTCGACGAAGACGTTGTCGCGCCGCGCGCCGCGTCCATCCATGCTGATGCGGATTTTGTTTCTTTGAAGGACATCGATGAAGCTTGCCGCGGTAAATTGCGAGCCCTGGTCCGTGTTGAAGATCTCCGGCGCGCCGTAGCGGCTGATGGCTTCCTGGAGCGCTTCGACGCAGAAGTCCGCCGTCATGCTGTTGGAGATCCGCCAGCTCAATACCCGACGGCTGAACCAATCGAGTACCGCGACCAAATACACAAAACCGCGCGCCATCGGGATATAGGTCACGTCGGTCGCCCAGACTTGATTGGATCAATCGATAGTCAGGTTTCTCAGCAGATACGGATAGATCGCGTGTCGCGGATGCCGCCGGCTTGTGTTGGCGCGCCGGTAAATCGCCTCGATACCCATCTTTCGCATCAGCGTCGCAACGTGTTTGCGCCCGATCGCGTTGCCTTCGAGGCGAAGCATATTGCGCAGCATCCGGCTGCCCAGGAACGGCCATTCCAAGTGCAGCTCATCGATGCGACGCATCAGCTTCAGATCCGCTTGCGAGACTCCTGCCGGCTCGTAGTAAAGCGAGGCACGCGACAAATCCAAAAGCTCAGCCTGGCGCGTCAGACTCAGCTCGTGTGTTGGATCGATCACCGTTTTGCGCTCGGTCCGGGAAGCCGTCCGAGCGCGCCTGCTAAAAAATCATTCTCAAGCGCGAGTTGCCCGATCTTCGCATGCAGAGTTTTGATGTCAGGGCCGGCCTCTGCTGCCTGTCCTGAGCCGTTAAAGGCGTCCGCCGCTCGTTCCAGCAATTGGTTCTTCCATTGAACGATCTGATTCGAGTGGACATCGAACCGCGTGGCCAACTGCGCCAGGGTCTCTTCGCCCTTGATCGCAGCCAATGCCACTTTGGCCTTAAATGCCGCAGAATGATTGCGGCGGGATCTCTTCGTCATGGCTCTCCTTCCTTTCAAGCGATATCCTCGCTTGTAATGAACGGAGTTGCCACTTATCCCGTTGTCTCAAAGAGTGGGTCCAGCTCTTGGAGACGTGGCATGGTTGAGATACAGTGGCACTCGCAGACGAAAGAGCGAGCAACAGCGAACACAAACTTCAACCTACACCGGGCGCGCCAGTCCTCGACCCTACCTATGAGAGGCCGGTGGCGTCCGCCGGCCTACTCACCCGAGCAATCAAACTGAGGATATGCCAAGAAGAAGTTTCCATGCCTGCATATCCTCTATACAGGAGAGTGCCTGCCGAAGATTAAAATCACGCGAGACGATGATTAACGTTGGGCGCATTATGTCTGTCAGAAGCCGCCTACACGCGGTGCGCCATCTGCAGCGTTCTTTCCCGGAACTGCCAGAATTGCCGCCAGTCTAATTAGAGTCGAAACACGCTATCGCAACTGGTAGCGAGCGCTGGATCTCGTCCGCTAGCGCCGATGGATGATCGGGGTGACTTATGAAGAATCGATTAGCAAAACGAAGAATGGCTACAGTACTGCTGGCTAGTCTGGCCGCCCTCGGATGGAGCGGCGCCGCGCTAGCGCACACGGGTGGTGGTGGCGGCGGTCATGGCGGAGGGGGCGGGGGGCATTTTAGTGGTGGGGGCCATTCTGGCGGCGGTGGACATTTTGCCGGTGGCGGCTATCGAGGCGGATACGCCGGTCGCGCGGGCTACGGCGGCTATCGAGGCGGATACGCCGGACGCCCAGGCTATGGCGGATATCGAGGCGGATACGGCGGGCATGGTGGTTACGGTGGATACCGAGGCGGGTATGGCTGGGGCGGCTACGGTGGTTGGGGTTGGGGCGGTCTTGGCGTCGGACTGTATTTCGCGACACTTCCCTACTACTACTCAACGATTTGGTACGCCGGCGCACCTTACTATTATGCGGACGATAATTACTACCAATGGGACGGTAACGTTGGTCAGTATGAAACCGTGAATCCGCCCGCTGAGGTGCAACACCAGGCCGAGCAGCAATCATCCAACTTAATCGCGTATCCCAAGAATGGCCAAACGGACGCGCAGCAGGCTAAAGACAAATCGGATTGCAATGCATGGGCGGCCTCGCAGAGCGGATTCGATCCCACCCAGACGCCGACTGCCTCGACGAACAAGCATTCAGATTATATGCGAGCCCAAGCGGCGTGTTTGGAAGGTCGCGGCTATAGCGTGCAGTAGATTTCAAGTGCTAAAACGGTGCTCAACAGCGTAAATCGCTTGGGTTTGCCTGTGGGGTGCGAATTCGCCAATCATAGCGTGAGGCGCCGTATATGCGCAGTCTTGCGCTGAACTGTGTCCATGGTAGCCTACCTTGACGATGCGTGACTTGCTTCTTCTCGCGGTGCAATTGATCGTCACCCTGGCCAAGCTCGCGCGTCCCGGCGGCGTCCGCTCCGTCATCGCGGCATCGCTTTTGCTCAAGCACCAACTGATTATCAGCGGCCGTTCCCGTCGACGCGCCCCGGCCTCTGAACACAATCGATCGATTCGTGCTCGGATTGATGACCCTGTTCGTGCGTCCCCGACGAGTCGCGAAGCTCGCCGAAATTCTCAAACCGGCGACCTTATTACGATTCCACAAGGCGCTGATCGATAGGAAATATCGCCGCCTGTGCTCGTCCGCGGGAACCCGGCGCAAGCCCGGTCCGAAGGGCCAGACGCCTGAAATCATCGCGGCCATCATCGAGATGAAGCTTCGTAACCCTCGATTCGGCTATCAGCGCATGGCGCAGCAGATCTCGCATGCATTCGGCGTGCGGATTGATAAGGACGTCGTGCGCCGGGTCCTCGCGACGCACCACGGCCCAGATCATCCGAGCGCCTCGGGTCCCTCCTGGCTCACTTTCTTCGCGCAGGCCAAGGACAGCCTCTGGAGCGTGGATCTGTTTCGTTGCGAGTCGATACTGCTTCGCAGCCATTGGGTCCTTGTGGTCATCGACGTGTTTACCCGCCGCATCATCGGATTCGGCATCCGTGGCGAATGCATCGACGGGCCGTCAGTATGCCGCATGTTCAATCAAGCCATTGCCGGCCACGCACCGCCGGCGTGGATAAGTACGGATCACGATCCTTTGTTCCGTTTCCACCGATGGCTCGCGAATCTACGGATTCTTGAGGTCGAGCAGATCAAGTCAGTGCCCTATGCCCCGATGTCGCACCCTTTCATTGAGCGACTGATTGGGACGATCCGGCGCGAATACCTGGACCACACGTTCTTCTGGAATTCGATCGATCTTCACCGGAAGCTCGACAAATTCCGAGCCCATTACAACGGCGTTCGCGTTCACCGCTCCCTCAACGGCACCATGCCCGCGAATCGCGCCGGAAACGCCTCATCATCGAAAGCGAACCTGGCTCACTATGCATGGGAACGGCATTGCAATGGACTATTCGAAACTCCCATCGCCGCTTGATTGGTAATTCGCCTCCACCGCGACGCGTAATCTCTCATCAGGCAACGTGGGATCCACCACCAGTTGGTAGGCCTCGGCGAGCGTGGTGGCAAGGGCGTCCAGATCCTTGAGGCTGCGCACGGAGCGCAGGCGTTCGAGCGAGCGCACCAGCAGGCGGCGCCAAATCAGCGGGCTAATCGCCCTCAGCACCGCCCGGAATTGATAGATTTCATCTGGCTCGTTCCGCGCCATTCCGCGAGCTTACCCTTGTGCGTCGCATCACTACACCCCACGGATCTGGTTACTCTCCAAATCCTAATGGCCGCGCCTTGCACGCGCGCAACGGTCGCCAAGACCTAGCGTCAACCGCTGATCGCAGCGGCGGCGGGAATCGCAGCCAGCCTATTATGCGCTCCGGCCATGCGCGCGAGATGGAGATAGGGGATCACAAACCACAGCCAGTATGCCTCACCCGGATCGAGCATGACCGTCTCGGCCAGGTTGCGGATGAACAAATTCATGATGATTAGCGCCATGAATTGTGCGCCGATATCGCTTGTGAAGAGTGCGAAACGAATGGCGCGGCTCAACGACACCAGCCATATGACCGCCGTGATCGACAGGCCCACGATCCCCAGTTGAAGCGTGGCTTCGAGCCAGCCGCTATCGAGTTCTGTCCCTCGACGGGCGTCGGAGGTACGAAGGGGCATCTACACGCACGGCGTCATCAAGGACCGATCGCTTCGCGGAGTTTCTCGCGAACATTTGCAGTCGAAATTCGCACCAAAACTACACCAAGCACAGTATGAAACTTACACCATGCGCGTACGCGAATAGAAAAACTTGATGAGAATCAATGGTCGGGGTGCTAGGATTTGAACCTGCGACTCCTACGTCCCGAACGCAGTAGATTACAAAATCTAATAAAAACAGATAGTTATGGTTTACATGATTTTAGAAAGAAGGTATGGGTAATGAGCTGCTTGATTACCCTGCCTCAGGGTTGCTGATCGGCGCAACGATGGCATATACTTATGTATATGCCACGAATTTTAGAGGCAGCCCATGCAACGCACAGCCAAGATTTTCATGAATAACCGGAGCCAGGCCGTTCGGCTGCCGAAGGAGTTTCAGTTCAATACCTCTGAGGTGTTTATTCGTAGGCAAGGCGACGATGTGATTCTTTCCGCCCGCCCGACGGACTGGTCCGCTTATCTCGCCTCAGGACCTGTCGCTTCGAAGGAGTTCATGGAAGCGGTTGAAGATTTGCCGGTCCAGGAGCGCGAACCCTGATGGCAGAGTACATGCTCGATACGGATATATCGTCCTACATCATGAAGCGCTCTCATGACGTTGTTCTGAGAAGACTGCAGAAGGTCCCAATCGGTGTCGTCTGCATCTCCGTCATCACCAAGTCGGAGCTGCTGTTTGGGGTTGAAGTGTCTCCCCGGCGACAACAAGATCATGCTGCCCTCGATGAGTATCTGCGGCACGTCGAGGTTTTGGATTTTCCTGACGAAGCAGCCCTGCACTATGCCCAGATCCGCGCCGCGCTCAAAGCACGTGGAATCATGATCGGCGCGAACGATCTTTTCATCGCGGCGCATGCCCGTTATCTCGAACTCACGCTCGTGACCAACAATACCGGGGAGTTCGGTCGCGTCCAAGATCTCAAGATTGAAAACTGGGCTAAATAGGCCAGTGAGAAAAGCATCGACTTTCGTCATGCTACGGCCCGATAGTAGTGGCTGAGCATTCCACCGAGGCGCTGTCGACGTTGAATGGGGTGATGGGGTAGGGCAGTGACGGGTGCGCGCTGTGGAAGTCGGTTTTCCAAGCCCTGATGCTTGCGCTCGGTATGATAGTGCGCCGTGATCTGCCGGACTGCGTGCTGAAGCGACGCCGGTCCGAAGAAGATCATCCGGCTCAAACACTCCTCTTTAATTGAACGCACGAACCGCTCGGCGAAAGCGTTCAAATTGGGCGATCGTGGCGGCAGTCGAATGACTTGCATTCCTTCGCGGACAAGAACGCTGCGCAATGCCTCCGAGTATTTCGTGTCCCGATCGAGAATCAAATAGCGCTTGCCGCGAAGGAAGCCGTCGTTCAGGTCGGTGAGATTCCGCGCGATCTTCACGGCGCGGCTGGCTATATCGATGAAGAACAGGACGTAGTGCGTCACCAGTCCCCTGATCGTGCAGACCTCGACCGTGAGAAAATCTGTCGCCACCAGGCATTCCCGGCGAGCTCGAAAAAACGTCGACCACGGCATGTGCTTATCGCGCTCAGGGGCAGGATCGATGCCGCATTCTCTGAGAAGGCTGGCGATCGTGCCGCGCCCGACCTCATGTCCCAGATTGGCCATTGCTCCCTGGATCCGTGTGTTGTGGTGCGCAAATATTCGATCACGCAGTTGCGGGCGCGAGATAGTACTCGTGATGCAGTCCGCCAAGGACCGACTTGGCGCGGACGGCGTACGATTCCTCGCGGCGGTGACGGGNNTCGCATTGGCTTTCGGACAACGCGGCGGCGACTTCAACACCTCGATGCCAAGTCGGCTCACCGATTCGTCGAGATGCGCGGTGACGTTGCAGTGAATCAGGCAACGTCTGCGGTGCTCGATGACGACGAATACATAGAGCAACCGGAACGTGGCGGTCACGACGACCATAAAATCACAGGCTATGATTCCCTAGGCGTGCAGACGCAGGAATGTCGACCACCGTAGGTCGCCTCTCGGCNNGTGTACCCCCACGATCGATTCTCAAGCGCCATGCGCAGAACGAGATTGACGATCGTCTGCATGACGCGAGGCCGACCGGGGCCTCGACGATGGCTGTAGTTCCATTTACATGCGACCATTTTTCGGTACCATCGCAAGAGGGTATCCGGTGTGACCAAGGTATGAAGTTCGTTCAAGACCTTGCGTCCAAGAGTGTGCGCTTTTCTGGCGAGTCGACAGCGCTCGGCATCGGTTAAGCGAATGCGCCGCCCACTCAGGCGCTCCTTGAGGACGCGGTTCTCTTCCTGGAGATACTCGATTACGTCCAACTGATGGCGATTGACCCACCCGGCGAATATCACGAGCAGCAATTGAAGAGTCTGAAATGGTGGGGACATTGCAGCGCAGTATACCGACTGACCAACCATCGTGCGTCATCGAGCAGCCGGCTTGCGCGTTCTCCGACCGCGGCGTTCGAATTTCTGGACACATCAATGCGAGTGGTGACAGACGACGACGACGGTTTGCGCAATTTGGTTCAGCGTCGCTCGCCAAGGCCCATGGAATCGCAGCTCGACTGGTTCCATATCGGCATGCGCCTCGAGCTCTTGCGGAAGGCAGTCGTCATGCCTGTCACCTACCAGGAATACATTGAAGATCCCCACGCCTTTGCGCCATTCCAGCGTCGTGTCTCGCGATTGCGTGACGCCCTGTGGCGAGGTCGATCATGGCGCGCCCTACTCGAATTCGCGTGGCCGCGTCGAGACATCGACCAGTGGGCCGTTGAGCATCCGGGACGCTGCATTCAATCGGGGCGGCGCGCCACGCAGGTGATCAAGGAGTTTCGGCAATACGTGTGCGGAAACCGCCGAAGCGTGCCTGATTTCGCCAAACAGAGGGCCGCCGGCCACCGCATCTCTACGGCGCACGTGGAGTCGGTAATGAACCACCTGGTCAATCATCGGTTGAGCAAAAAGCAGCAGATGCGCTGGAGTCCAGGAGGAGCTCACTACCTGCTCCAGGTCCGTGCCGAATTACGCAACGGCACGCTGCTCGACGGCTATCGAATCGCAAACCCTCGATTTCTGGCACCTTCTGGATTCAGTTATGCAGCCTGACGCCTCGTCGCGGCCCCACATACGTTCCGCTCCCCGGATTGGCACTTTCGCTTCGCTTCACGGTCATGGAAATGGATATCATTAGGCTGCGCACGCTGCGCGAATTGATGGTGCGTGAGACGATGGCCGAAATGGCTGAGGCGCTGTGCGTAGCCCCGCGGAGGCCCTCGGACAGTCCGTAGGATCATTGTCCGGTGAAGGGACGGGGGCGGGCGCGCTGGAGCTGGCGCCGTCATCGCGGCTGCGGTTCCTGACGGGTCTGCGCGGCATTCCCCGGCTGTATTAGCCCCGTCGGCGAGCTATTGGCTCGCGGGCGAGCGATCGGTGTGTTTTAGATCCTGACGCGCCCGAAAGCGGATGTAGTGATAAAGCGAATCGACATCGTCCTGCGAGAAATCGGTGTATTGCGGCATTCCTCGCAGCTCGAGAGTTCCTCCCAATACGATCTGCCGCAAAGTATTGGGATCGCTCGCCAATGTCGAGCCGCGCAAGTCGGGCGCGCCGCCACCGCTTCGAGCATCGGTGCCGTGACAAAGATTGCATGTCACGTCAAAAATGCGCTCGCCTCGAGCAACTTTGGCGGGATCGGGAACGAAGCCCGCGACATCGATCGGTTCGATGGGGTTCGAGGGGGAATTTTGCAGTGTGGCGCGACCGCCGATCGCGAAAGTGAGCAGTCGGCGCCCGCCGTCTCGATAGTTCATCCGGACGGCGGGGTCTCCCAGGGCGCCCTCGTTGCCCGGAGTTCCGCCCCATCCCACTAGAACGGAGACGTATTGCAGGCCGTCGATTGCGTAGGAGATCGGTGGGGCCGAGATGGGACGTTCAGCATTGAATATCCACAACTCCTTGCCCGTCTTGGCGTCATAGGCCACGAATGCGCCGTTGGCTTGACCGATGAACACCAAGCCCCCGCGCGTCGTCAGCGTTCCTCCCGACCATAGGCCGGGCTGTTTAACCCGCCAAATCGTCGTGTTGGACCGCGGATCGCGTGCCTGCAGCCATGCGGCGGAGTCGTTGCCGAACACATTGTCGGAGCCGCTTTCGGCTCCGCCCGCCTGCGGCGCTTGCGGGATATCGTCGCGACCAATGACATCGGAGTAGCCGAGCCATTCGGTGAAGGGCTTTTGCATCCAAGTCGTGAGGTCAACGCCGCGCGCGCTATAGTACTGGTCCAAATCGATCGCGGGGATGTAGACCAAGCCGGTATCCGGGTTGTACGACATCGGCGGCCAGCTATGTGCGCCGTTCGAGCTCGGCCGAATGACAGCGGCCTGTGCGCCGTTCGCGCGTGCGTGCGGTTCTTCCACGGGGCGGCCCGTGTTAAAATCAACCCGCTTGGCCCAGGTGGTCGGGACGAAGGGCTCGGCGGAAATCAGCTTTCCGGTACTGCGGTCGATGACGTAGAAGAAACCGTTCTTCGACGCTTGCAGCAATACCTTTCGCGACTTTCCGTCTATTGCAATATCCGCAAGCACCATATCCACAGTCGCGTCGTAGTCCCAGTCATCGCCCGGCGTTTCCTGATAGTGCCAGGCGTATCGGCCCGAATCGGCGTCAAGCGCGACGATCGATGCCACGAACAAATTGTCGCCGCCGCCGGGGCTGCGCACGCTTTGGTTCCACGGCACACCGTTGCCGGTGCCGATATAAACGCGGTTGAACTCGGGGTCATAAGTCATGGAGTTCCAGACGGCGCCTCCGCCTCCAAATTTCCACCACTCGCCGGTCCACGTGGCTGCGGCCTTGCGCATGGCCGCGTTCTCGAATCCGTCGGCGGGATTTCCCGGGACGGTGTAGAAGCGCCAGACTCGCTTGCCCGTGCGCGCGTCGTAGGCCGTGACGTAGCCGCGGACCGGTCCTAAATCGCCTCCGCCAAAGCCGATCAGGACCTTGCCGTTGAACGCCAGCGGCGCTCCAGTAATAATGCGGGCCGTCGTGGGATCGAACGTCTGGGTCGACCAGAGTTCTTTTCCGTCCTTATCCGACAGCGCGATCAGGCGGCCGTCGGCGACTGCGACATATACCCGATGCTGCCAATACGCCACTCCGCGGCTTGGGTTCCAATTGATCGTCATTCTCTTGTGGCTCTTCGTGAGTACCTCGCGTGCCTTCGGGTCGTAGGTCCAGTCGATCCTGCCGGTACGGGCGTTCACCGCGTACACCACGCTGAACTTTCCCGTGAAATACAGTGTCCCGCCGATGAGCAGGGGAGTGGCAACCAGTCCGGTCTCGTTCGGAAGGTCGAGCGCCCATTCAAGGCCGAGTCGGCCGACCGTTGCGGTGTTGATCGCATCCAGGCGGCTGTAGCGTTGCTCGGTGTAATCGCCTCCGTAAGAAGGCCACTCGATCGTTGTGCCGCTCTTTGCGGCCAATGCTTCCGGCGCGGCGCCCGACGCGGACGAGAGCAAAGCGAGCGCCATCGGCGCCATCCAACGTGCGAGTCGATCGAGGTGAGCGCCGGTCGGAGAAGATGAGACGATAGTGGTCATTTGCGCGAGGATACTGAACACTTGTCGCTGCCGGAGTGTAAACTTACAGGGCAGCACGAACATCGTCGATGAATTTCAACCAACGGATAGTGGTCGCGGAGCGCACCGTCGCGATCGGCGGATTGGGTGCAATCGGCCTAGTGGTGGCCGAGGCGCTTGACCGTAACCCCCGGGGCGCGCGGCTCGTGGCGGTCTGCGCCGCCGACCGGGAGCGTGCCCGGAGCAGGATCTCGCGGTTTCGGACACATCCGGCCGTGGTCGGGGCAGCCGAGCTTGCGGAGGCCGACATCGTCGTTGAAGCGGCGCCGGCGGTGGCGTTCGATCAGATTGTCATCCCGGCCATCGAGAAGGGCCGTACCATCGTCGTCGCCTCCGTGGCTGCCCTTCTCTCGCGTATGCATCTCATCGACCAGGCCCGTCGAACCGGGGCGAGCATCGTCGTGGTGTCGGGAGCCCTGGCCGGGCTTGATGCGATTCGGGCCGCGGCCGAGGGCGTCATCGAAAACGCGAGCCTGGAAACGCGCAAGTCCCCCGCAAGTCTCGCGGGCGCGCCATATCTGCAGCGCCATGGGATCGACGTTCATACACTCACCACGGCGACCTGCGTGTTCCGAGGCAACGCGCTCGAAGCGGCAGTCGGATTTCCTGCAAACGCCAACGTCGCGGCGGCGCTCGCGCTCGCCGGCATCGGGCCGGAGCGCACGCGCGTCGAGATATGGGCGGACCCGTTCGTGGAACGCAACACGCACACGGTGCGGATCGACGCGGACTCCGTTCGACTGACCCTGTGTGTCGAATCCCTTCCATCCAGCACCAATCCGCGCACCAGCCGCCTCGCCGCATTGTCGGTGCTTGCCTGTATACGCGGTATGACCTCGACGCTCAAGGTAGGCAGCTGAGGGGCTTCGACGATTCGCGATATGCGAATTCACGCATCGTCGATGCAGAGGACAGGCCGCCGGCGCCAGCCGGCAACGTTCGTCGCGAAGATGCGTTTGCCGCAAAGACAGGATTAGTGTTAGAGTTTTTTTCGAATTTCATGAACGCAAGCATTATGGATGTACCGAGACAGACCGAGCTCGAGAACCGAGCGCGAGTGGATCTGGCCGCGTGTCATCGCTTGGGCGCCCACTTTGCGCTGAACCAAGGCATCGACAATCACTTGACTATGCTGGTTCCGGGTCACAGGGACCGGTTCTTCGTTTTGCCGTTCGGATTGCACTGGTCGGAGGTTCGCGCGAGCGATTTCACGGTGCTCGATTTCGGCGGCCAGATGTTGAGTGGCCGCGGTCCCATCGAGGACACCGCTCTTTATATCCACGCGCCTGTGCATCGACTCGCTCCGCAGGCTGCGTGTGTCTTGCACACGCATATGCCGTATGCGACCGCCCTGTGCATGCTCGAGAATCCGCGCTTGGAAATGGCGGGACAAAGCGCGCTCGGTTTCTACGAGGATATATCCTACGACGCCGACTACAACGGCCTCGCGCTGGATTATACCGAGGGCGAGAGATTGGCGCGCGCGCTCGGGAGCAAGTCCGTGCTCATGATGCGCAATCACGGCGTGCTCGTCGTGGGCCGGTGCGTGCAGCAGGCCTTCGAGCGGCTATACTTGCTGGAGCGCGCGGCCCAGGCGCAGGTGCTGGCGCTGTCCACCGGCAGGGCTTTGCGCCTCATTCCGGAGGCGGCGGTGAAGGCGACCGTCGCGCAGTTCCAAGGCGCCGTCTCAGTGGGTGGTCTGGACCGCGCCGATCTGCACTTCGACGCCTTGAAACGCATGCTGGACCGCAGCTCGCCGGACTACGCCGGCTGATTCCCCGGGCCTCATCGACACCGTAGATTAAGGTTCAATTCGGACGGTGCATCAAACCGTCGAGACACCGTTGGGCACGGTGTTATCGTGGCGCAGCCAAACAGATCACCCTGCGTTGTGGACATCGGCGCAACAACGGCAATCACACATTGGTTTAAAAGTCGAATCGATGCGAGAATCCCCATCGAGGAGTTGCGGCGTTCCAGAATAATTTTACAACTTTATGGTTATGGCTAAAATGATCACGCAGAAAACTTCTTCGCCAACCGCGCAGCCGCAAGCATTACGCGACCGGGTCTATAACCTGCTTCGAAAAGCACTGCGCGAGGGGGCAATCCGCCCGAACCAGCATTTGGGTGAAGAATCGCTCGCCAAGGAGCTGCATGTCTCGCGCACTCCGGTCAGAGAGGCGCTGGCGCTGTTGATGCGCGATGGCCTGTTGGTCGGTACCGGCAAGGGGTTGATGCTTCCGGAACTGTCGATCGACGATATCCATCAGATTTACGAAATCAGAAAACTTCTCGAGCCCGCCGGCATGAAGGAGACCGCGAGGCATGCGACGAAGGAGCAAATTTCGGCGCTGCGGGCCGCGGTCAAAGCCCAATCTGTCGCGCAACGAGCGGGCGACACGCGGGGATTCTTGGCCGCAAACGCGCAGTTTCGGGATGTGGCTCTCACCAGCATCCCAAGCCCGCGGCTGAGACGCGTCATCGAGTTGCACGAGGACCACGTGCAATTCATGCGCAATGCGACGATGGTGGATCCTACGGTACGCGACACAGTTCTAGAATTCTTGACCAGGATCCTCGCGGCGATCGTCGCACGCGATGCCGATCGGGCCGGCGAGCTGACTTTTCAGAATCTGTGCCGCGGCGAGGAAGTCATCAGCGAGATGTACGTTGAAATCGCTCGCAGGCCCTCCTTGGGCCCTCTCGCGCGAAATCCGTAAAGCGTTTATCGGCGGCCAGAGGATTGCTCGCCGCTCGAGATCACACGCCGATCGCGGAATCGGCGAGAAACTCGAGCAGGGTGTCGATGAAAAGCCGCGGCTGCTCGAGATTTGATAAATGCGCCGCCGGCAGCATTGCAAGACGGGCGCTCGGAAACTTAGCGAGCAGAACCTCTGCATGGGTTGATGGAGTCGCCGGATCGTGGAGGCCGGCAATGATGAGTGTCGGTCCCGCAATCCCGGCGCTGTACGTTCGCATGTCCATGTCTCTGATTGCCGCGCAACAACCGGCGTACCCCAACGGTGAGGTCGCGAGCAGCATGGAGCGCGCAATGGATGCGGCAGGAGGAGCGCTTGCCAAGAAATCTGCGGTGAACCACCGGTCGAGTACCGCATCCGCGATGGCAGCCATGCCACCTGTGCGAACGGCGGCGATCCGTGCGTCCCAGCTCTCCGGCGGACCCATGTAGGCCGAGGTGTTGCACAGCGCGAGAGATCGCAATCTTTCCGGCGCATGACAGCCGAGCCATTGCCCCACCATTCCACCCAGGGAGATCCCGCAGAACGAGACACTGTCTATCCCGAGGGCATCGATCAGATCGAGCGCGTCCCGCCCCAGGCGCGCCAGCGTGTAATCGCCTTCCGGCACGCTCGAGCCGCCGTGACCCCGCGAGTCGTACCTGAGCACTCGATAACGTGAAGCCAGGTCAGGGATCTGCAGGTCCCACAGACGCGCATCGGTCCCTAAGGAATGCGACAGCATCACCACGGGCGCGTCGCGCGCACCCTCGATGGAGTATGCGAGCGATGCTCCGTCGCTGTCGATGGTACCCCTCATCCAACCGCTTCGGCCCGTTTGCGCAGCGCAAGTTCCGCTTCCTTCGTATCGAGGGCATCGAGCAACTCGAAGTTGAACTCAATCTCGGTAAAGGGAGCCTTGAGTCCCTCCTTCTGAATGGCCAGTGCGGCGACGTGCCGAACGATCGGTGGTATGAGCCCGACGCGGGTTGCGTAGGCAAAGTCATCGTGCAGATAGGGATCTCCATCGATGTTAATTTGCGTCGTGAGGTGCCGGAAGCCGGGGGCGGAAACAAAAAAGTGAATATGGGCCGGCCGGCGTCCATGCCGTCCTACCGCGGCGAGCAGCCGATCGGTCGCGCCTCCGGGGGGGACTGCGTAGCCGGCCGGCAGCATGGCCTGGAATTTATAGCGGCCCGCGCCGTCCGTTTCGATGCGCCGGCGATTGTTGTACGCGGGCTGCAACGGATCGAAGTGCGAATACGCGCCCCGAGTATTGGCCTGCCAGACATCGACGATGGCACCCGCGATCGGGCGATGGTCCGCGCCGGAAACCGTTCCGTGCATGATTAGAACTTCGCCCGTCTCCGTCCCGTCGTCAAGTCGCGCGTAGGCCTTTTTCAAGGGAGCGCCCGGGACGTAGAGGGGTCCCTCGATCGTGCGCGGCGTCCCGCCCGTTCTGCCGCGCTCTCCGTCGGCCAAATCCATCCGAATGTCGAGAAAATGATCCAGGCCGAGACCCGGAGCAATGAGTCCGAACTCCGGAGAGGCCGTTTGCAGGAAAGCGAGCGTCCACCAGAACTCCTCCGGCGTGATGTTGAACTCGTCTATGACCGCGTAAATATCGGCGACGACTCTGCGTAAAATTTGCTTGGCGCGCGGACTACCGTTCTGTTGGTCGAGACCGCTGACGCGGTCGAGCAAGCGACGTATCTCGGGGCTGTTCAAAAGATCGGACGTCATTGGTCGCTCCTATGGTGTGGAAATGACTTGGTGTCATCAGCGATCATCTTCATGAACCGATGAGGGATGCCGGCAGAGCGCGGTCACATGTGCGGCCATGAACGGGAAAAGCGGCAGCGAGGCGAGGATGTCGTGGAGCTCAGCATTGCTGTCGACGTCGAAGATGCTGATGTTGCGGTACTCGCCGGCGACACGCCAGAGGTGGCGCCACTTGCCGGTTCGCTGCAGCTCCTGCGCGCGGGTCATTTCCGCGGCCTTCAGGGCGTCGACGGACGCAGCGTCCAGACCGTGTGGAATTTTCACTTGCATGTCGACCTGGAACAGCATCTCAAGCGCTCCCGGGTCCGGGAGCGCTGATCGTGGCGCGGCTCACACGGTCGCGGCGAAAGAAACCGAGCCGATCTTCATCGAGCGTGACCCCGAGGCCCGGCGTATCGGGTACGACCAACGCAAAGTCGTTGTATGCAATGGGCTCGGTGAGTATCTCTTCGGTCAGAAGTAGCGGACCGAAAAGTTCGGTGCCGAAGGCCAGTTCGGGAAAGGTTGCAAAGACATGCGCCGAGGCGATCGTTCCGATGCCCGCCTCGAGCATCGTCCCGCCGTAGAGTGCAATGCCAGCGGCATCCGCGATGGCCTGCACCCGCGTGGCAGCGAACAGGCCGCCCGACTGCGCGATCTTGACCGAGAACACATCGGCGGCCGCTCGGACAGCGAGATCATAGGCATCCTGCGGGCCGCGCAGCGCCTCGTCCGCCATGATCGGGATCGCGGACGTGGCGCGCAGGCGCGCCATTCCGGCGCGGTTCAGGCGGTCGATGGGTTGCTCGACTAGATCGCAACCGACGTCGGCCAGCATGGCGATCCCGCGGCGCGCAACCGATTCGCTCCAGGCCATGTTCAGGTCGACGCGCACGCTGACTTGGCTGCCCAGTGCTTTCTTGATGGCGCCGACGTGTTCGACGTCCTGCGCCATCGTGCGCCTGCCGATCTTCAGTTTGAACGCGTTGTGCCGCCTCCTTGCGATCATCTCCTCGGCTTCGGCGATGTCGTGTTCCGTATCACCGCTGGCAAGCGTCCACAGAACGGGCAGGCGGTCGCGCAGTCGGCCGCCGAGAAGCTCGCTGACAGGTAACCCGGTGCGCCGGCCGGCGGCATCCAAGAGGGCGGTCTCGACGGCGCACTTCGCGAAGTGATTACCGACGATTGCCCCAGCGATGTGGCGCATCGCGAGCGCCGGGTGCGTAGCATCGATGCCGCGCAGCAACGGTGCGAAATACGTGTCGATCGCGAGTTGCATGCCTTCCGGACTTTCATCACCGTAGGCGAGCCCGCCGATCGTCGTGCCTTCGCCGGTGCCGACCGTGCCGTCGGAACAATGGATACGCACGATTACTACGGACTGGCGGTGAATCGTCGCCATCGACAACACATGCGATCGGGTTGTCGGCAGATCGACGATGAATGTCTCCAGGCTTTCCACAGTGGTCGGGCTCATCCGGCCATACACTCCCCTCGCTATACAAAACGCAGTCCCGGCGAGCAACGCGGTCACAGTGGGCTCCGGCAACGTTCGTTGGAGTCGGTGCCTTAAATTCTCAATGCGTCGCGCGTATTAAAATCAGTTGTATTCGTATACGAAATGTGTATACGATTATTGTATACCACTCAACTGAGATGATCTAGGCCCATACCGGGTCGGGGAAGATGAAGATGATGCGAGTTTGCGCGGTTGGCCCGGGTCACGAGCGCCTGCGTGATGGGCGAATCCATCACCTGTCGGCCGGCAGACCGACGGGTGGCGGGTGGCCCGTAGCCTTTTCCGGCACGCTCGAGGGTCCGCTCAATCCGGTGCATTCCACCTGTCCAGACCAGGGAGAGATATGAAGAATCTACGATGCTACGGTAACAGGGCTGCATGGGAATGCAGCCGCGCTCGATCCGGGCGACGCGACACGGCGCATGCCGACCTCATTGCGTGGGTGATGGTCGCGATCGGTTGGCTGGGGCCGAATTACGCGCGGCCGGATACAGGTGTTTCGACTGCATCGGAGCCCGGCCAATTAGAGGAAATCCTGGTGACTGCCGAAAAGCGCAGCGAGCGCGTTCAGGACATACCGATCAGCGTCACGGCAATTTCCGGCGCTGAGCTGCAGGCACAGGGGATCTCCAGTGCAACCGATGCTGCGCGCGAGATTCCGGGAGTGGCGGTGCAGACCTCCGGTCCCGGCCAGACGCAATTTACGATTCGCGGGTTGTCATCCTCAGGAGCGGCGGTGTCGACGGTGGGCTTCTATTTGGATGAAGCACCCATGACGGCGCCTTCCGGAGCGCAGAATGGCCATGTGGTCATCGATCCGGATCTATACGATTTAAACCGCGTGGAGGTACTGCGGGGACCTCAGGGCACGCTATATGGCTCGGGGTCCATGGGCGGCACAATCAAGCTCGTCACCAACCAGCCCGATCTGCATGCATTCTCNNTTCTCCACCAGCGCGAAGGTCGACGCATCGGATACGCAGGGCGGCGGCTTCAACCGCGGCATCAACGCAATGGTCAACCTGCCGATCATCGATGGGACATTGGCGCTGCGGATCGTGGGAACCGACGAGCACACGAGCGGCTGGATCGACCGAATCGTCCTCGCGGATTTTCCATTGCCCACCAACTCGGGAGCGCAGTGCGCCATATTCGCAGGCTGCACGCGCGGCAACGTGCTGGCTGCCCCGGTCTTGCAGGACTACCACAACGTAAACGACGAGCAGTTGAAGGGAGGTCGCGTCATGGCGCGCTACCAAGCTACCGATCAATTCTCGGTGACCGCAAGCGCCTTCTACCAAACCATCTCTCAAGACGGGCTGAGCTACTTCGATGATCCGCCCACAACCGAGGCGCACTACCAACCCTTCGACGTCCCGGAGCCCTTTTCGGATGCCTTCCGGCTTTATAATCTCGTCGCTGAGTATGCCTTGCCCGCATTTACGGTCACCTCGGCGACCTCTTATTGGACGCGCTCTGAGAATCAAACTCAGGATATTTCCGAGACCGGGCAATCCATCCTGGGCGTGCCGTCCTTTTATATCGCGCAGGGCGGCGTGGGAGCTGCCCCGATTACGGAAATCGACTACACGAAGCAGTTCAGCGAGGAAGTACGGCTTGCCTCGAGCGGCAGCGGCTCGCTTCAGTGGCTGGTCGGCGGTTTCTATAGCGATTTCGACTACGGTCAGTACCAAGTTGCCCTGGCTCCGGGCTACGTGCCCGTATTCGGTTCGAACAACCTATTCACCGGGACGGTCGCAACCAATATGAAGCAGAAGGCAGTATTCGGCGAAGCGACCTACAAGATCACCGACAGACTGAAGGCGACCGCCGGATTGCGGGAATATTGGTACACCCAGGGCGGTAGCTACATCGCCGTCGGCATTGCCGAGGGAACGTTCGCCCCCACCCCGAAGATCGTCGCAGCGTCGGATTCGGGACTGAATCCGAAATTCACGCTCTCGTACGATATCAATCCGGACGCCTTGGTGTATGGGACAGTGGCAAAGGGGTTTCGTCCCGGAGCGGGCAATCAGCCGATTCCGATTACCGGCGTGAATTCCTGCCTGCCGGCCTTGGAGTCCATCGGCAAGACATCCGCCTCCTCGCAGTATGGTCCCGATTCGGTGTGGAGTTATGAGCTCGGCGAGAAGGCGACCTTGCTCGATAAGCGATTCACGATCAATTCGGATGTTTATTACGAGCGGTGGAACGATGTGCAGCAGAACATCGCGTTGTCGTGCGGATTCATCTATACCGATAATGCCGGCACGGCTGCCGTGAAAGGAGGCGAAGTGGAAGTCACCATGAAGCTCTTCCAGGACTGGACCTTGGCGCAGAGCGGAGGTTATACGCACGCCGTTTTGACGGAGGCCGCGCTTGGAACCGGTCTGGTGTCGGGCGACAAGTTGCTGAACGTTCCCACCTACACCACCACCACGTCCCTCGAGTACAGCCACCCTTCGCCCTGGAGTCAATACTCATTCGCCGCGCGCGCCAACAACGTTCTCGTGGGACCGTCTCAGGACATAAGCTACTTGCGCGACAACCTGCCGAGCTACGATATCGTCCGGCTTCGCCTCGGGATCGAGGGGAACCCATGGTCGGCGTTTTTGTTCGTCGACAATCTAACGAATAAGCAGGCCTACCTCGCCGACGCGCAAAACTATGCGGAAAATATTCCCTCGTTGCGTCGGATAGCCACCAATCAACCCAGAACGATCGGGCTGACATTTGAGTTCCACCATTAGAGCCGCGAAACACGGGCATAATGATTGGCGCCATCGCCACGCTGTCTACTCGCGCCCGCGGTACTCACTCGTGGGCCCCGGGCGGGCGGCGAGCGCGATCGCATCAGAGCAGTTTAGAGCGATGAGCAACGACCTCCATAACGACGCGGTCTTCGTGCTGAGGATGCAACTCGGCGGCAACGGGCTGCGCGTGGCGGTCAAGGATTCGATCGATATTGCGGGATATCCGACCCGCGCGGGCAGCAGCGCTCTCGCCTGCGCTCCCGATGCCACGCGCCACGCAGCGGTGGTGCAGCTGTTGCTAGAGGGCGGTTGCCGGATCGTCGGCAAAACCAACATGCATGAATTGGCGTATGGCGTCACCGGAATCAATCGCTGGACCGGGACGCCGTGCAACCCGCGCTACCCCGAGCGCATACCGGGCGGGTCCTCGAGCGGCTCGGCAGTGGCCGTCGCTGCGGGACTGGTCGATTTCGCCCTCGGCACCGATACCGGCGGCTCGATTCGAATACCGGCGGCATGTTGTGGAGTCTATGGTTTCAAGCCCACCTTCGGGAGGGTCAGCCGCGAGGGCGTGCTTCCCGGCACTTCCACTTTGGACTGCGTCGGACCGTTCGCCCGCGGTCTGACGATGATCGAGAAAGCCATGACGCTGATCGATTCATCGTTTCGGACTGAGCTTGCGCCGACGGCAGTGCGAGCGGGTTGGGTGGATGTGGCGGCGGCTCCCGAGGTCATNNCGGCTCGCGGCGCGTTGAGCGATGCCGGTATTTCGGTCACGCCCATCCGTCTGCCGTCCTTCGAGGCCGCCTTTGCCGCCGGCCTCGCCATCATCGGTGCAGAAACATGGGCTGCGTACGGCCATCTGATCGATTCCGGCGCGTTGGGCGCCGATGTGCACGCGCGGCTGCTCGCGGCGCGCGAGATCACGCCAGATGCGCTCGTGACCTCGGAAAGGCGCCGGGTCAGCTTGCGCGAGGAGATCGATGTCGCACTGGCGAGCGTCGATGTGCTCGCGCTTCCGACGTTGCCCGACTGTCCGCCGAGGCTCGAGGCGGCGGATGCGGGCGCTGCGCTGCGCCTGAGCGAATTAGTACGGCCTTTCAATTTATCTGGCCATCCCTCTTTGTCGATCCCGCTCAAGACGAGCGCAAACCTGCCGGTCGGGTTACAGCTCGTCGGGCGGCGCGGCGCAGACGCCGCGCTGTGCGCCTTGGCGCATCGAGTAGTCGATTAGGAGTCCGCATGGATTTAGCGGGACACGTCGCCGAGCTAAGAGCTCGCCTCGATGAGCTCGAAGCGCAGGTCGCGATTCGCGCGGTCATGGCCGACTACATGCGCCTGTGCGATCGGCTCGACGCATCGACACCGATGCACGAGCTCGGAGATTTATTTACCGACGATGCAGTTTGGAGCGGCCGCGGTGCGCGCTACGGTGCCGTGTACGGCAGCCACCGCGGCCGGGCGGCCATCATCGCCATGCTCGATCGCTATCGCACGCCGCCTCATTTCGCGTTCAACGCGCATTTCCTGACCTCCGAGAAAATCGTGGTCGCTGGTCACGGTGCGCGCGGGCAGTGGATGATGTTGCAGACCTCGACCTACCGCAACGGTTCCTCCGATTTGCGAAGCGCCAAGCTCACGGTCGAGTTTGCGCGGGAGGGGGCACGCTGGAGGATAAGATGCTTCGAGACCGAAAATCTATTCAGCCGGCCCGTCGACCGCTGGGACGACCCTGCGCCGGTGCCGGTACCGGCATCGCCCGATCCAATTCGCGACCGTGGAACCTAAGGTGACCGAACAATCCCCTGACCTCGATTACAGCAGCCTTGTCCTCGAGGACCGCGTCCAAACGTCGTTGTACGTGGATCCGGCAATCTTCGAGGCGGAGATGCACAAGATCTTCAACAACACTTGGGTGTGGGTCGCGCATGCCAGCGAAATCCCGGCCGCCGGCAGCTTCAAGATGTCCCACGTGGGGCGCCAACCCGTCATCGTCACCCGGGGACACGATGGGCGGGTCCACGTTCTGCTGAACCGCTGCCGGCACCGCGCGAGCAGCGTGTGCGAGGATCGAAAGGGTAAGACCGGCTTTTTCGTTTGCCGCTATCACGGCTGGAGCTACGACATCACCGGCAAGCTGCGCGGAGTGCCGCAAGCCGCGGGATATGGCGCCGATTTCGACAAGAACGACTATTCGCTGATGTCATTGCGCGTCGAGGAATATGCAGGCCTTATCTTCGCGACCTTCAGGAAGGACATAGAGCCGCTATACGACTATCTCGCCGGTGCGAGGAAATGGATCGATCTTTTCATGAAACAGGGCGCCGGCTTTGGAATCAATGCGGCGAGCGCGCAGCGATTTCGCTTCCGTGGCAACTGGAAGATCCAGCTCGAGAACACGACGGACGCCTATCATTTCCCGATAGTGCATCGCAGCTTCTTGAGCTCGCTTGACGATGAAACGGAAGGTTTGTTCGATGTCCTTCGCCAAACCGGCTGGGTGGAGGATCTTGGCAACGGTCATAGCGTGATGGTCATGATCCCAGATCTGGTCGATCTCGAGGCAAACCTGGACGCGCCGATCCCGGAGCGCTTCCAGGCACTCGCCGACGAGCTCTCCGGAGAATACCCCCCCGAAACGGTGCGGCGAATCGTGCGTGCCGTCGGCGGTACCGGCTTCCTCGTCAATTTGTTTCCGAACGTGGCATGCTCGATGGCATTCTTTCGGGTGCTGCGTCCGATAGCCGTCGACGAGACCGAGATTACTCACATGGCCATCCAGATGGAGGGCGGACCGCAAGCGGCCAACCGCGTTCGCCTGCGCTTGCATGAGCATTTCCAAGGACCCATGGGCTTCGGCACCACGGACGACGCCGAGGCCTGGGAGCGAGTTCAGCGCGGCGCAGCCGCCGGAGAGGACCTTTGGATCATGCTCAATCGCGGCGAAGGGCACGGCGTGACCGCCGAGACCGGCATGCGCGCCGCGTATCAGATGTGGAAGAGGATGATGATCTCGTGAGGGCCGCGAAGACGAAGCGCGGAGCGGCATCGAAGCGCATTGAGCTGCAAGAGGCGATCGAGTTCATCTGGCTGGAGGCCGATTTACTGGACTCGCAGGACTACGATCCGTGGCTGGCATTGTGGACAGGGACCGGCCATTACGTGATTCCGATCGAGCGCGGGGGCGATGATCACGCCGCGCAGTTGAACATCGTCTACGATGACCATGCGATGCGGACGGCCCGAGTACGGCGCTTGCGCGGCGAGCTCTCCGTGGCGGCGAGCCCTTCGGCGCGCACGGCGCGCACCGTGTCGCGCTTTCGCGGGATCGAGAATGCCGAGGGCTGCGCGGTCATCCGCGGCGCGCAACATCTGATCGAGCATAAATATGATCGAACTCGCATCCTCGCCGCGGACGTCACCTATCGTCTGGTGCGCTCGGGTGGCGGCTTGCTCCTCGACGGCAAGGTAGTGCGACTCATCAATTCCGATGACGCGTTATTTGGAATTAGTTATTTGTTATGAGCGCTGGCCGAGAAGTGACGGGAAACTCTATGAAACTGCTGACGCGTCGGCGATTCTCCCAGTCACTTGCTGGTGCCACCGTCACGCTGGCGGCAACCCGCTGGGGGGCATCGGTAGCGGAGACAAAAGCCCCAGAGACCACCACCGATGAAATCGCGGCACTGAGTATAGCGGAGGCGGGGGTTCTGCTTCAGTCCGGCTCTCTTAAGTCGACAGAACTTACACGCGCATGCCTCGATCGAATCGCGCTCTATAACCCGAAGTTGGACGCTTTCATTACGGTATTGGCGGAACGAGCATTGGCGCAGGCGGCTCAACTAGATAGTGAGCGTCAGGCTGGTCGGATCCGAAGCCCACTGCACGGTATTCCGATAGCACTCAAAGACAACATCGACACAGCAAGCATCCGCACGACGGCAGGGAGCCAGGTTTATGACGATCGCATTCCGACAAAAGACGCGGAGGTGACGCGCCGACTCAACGCGGCGGGTGCCGTGCTCATCGGCAAGACTAACTTAGACGAGTTCGCGGGAGGAATCAGCTACTTTGGATCGGTACGAAATCCTTGGGCGCTTGATCGCGACCCAATGGGATCTTCAAGCGGGTCCGCGGCAGCTGTGGCTGCTACGCTGACATACGGCGCATTGGGTACCGATACCGGCGGATCTATTCGACTGCCATCCGCATGTTGCGGTGTGGTTGGTCTAAAGCCAACGTACGGTCTCGTGCCCATTCGAGGAATTGTGCCGATGGTGATGTCCTTGGACCATTGTGGGCCAATTACGAGAACGGTCGAGGACGCTGCAATCTTGCTCACTCAACTTGCAGGATACGATCAACTCGATATCACCAGCGTTGATCATCCCAAAGAGGATTACGTAGCGGCCATGAAAAGGCCAGTCTCGGATATTCGAATAGGTATTCCTCGTGCTCCCTTCTATGACCATCTCGATGCCGAGACCTCAAAGGCAGTAGAACGCGCGATCACCATACTGTCAAAGCTGACTAAGAGCACCAAGGACGTCCAGCTGCCCTCTACTGCCGCGTACACCTGGATGGATTTAAACAGTCTCGGATACGAGATGTACGCTTACCATGAAGATCTTTTCAAGACTGACGAGGCGCGATACATGTTGATGTTCCGCTATTTTCTCAAAGACTATAGGGATGAGCTAAATGCCTCGGCGGAATCATGTAGTTCGAAACTCTCTAGTTACATTCGTCATCGATGGGATCTGGAGTTGTTACGCCGAACTGTTGATAGTGTCTTTAACGACTTTGATTTCGTCGTGCTGCCAACCGTCCGAACGGTGCCTGATAAGTTAAGCGAGGTTATTCGTCGCGGAGAACACCCAGGGCCCACTAATCCGGATAAAACGAATCTTGACAATACCACCGCATTCAACGTCTTCGGAATACCTGCCGTATCCGTACCATGCGGATTTAGCAACGATGGACTGCCGATAGGGCTTATGATCGCCGGCCCGCACTTCTCGGAGGCAAGGCTACTATCCCTCGCTCGCGCCTATGAACTCGAAGCAGGCTGGAATCTGCGCCGTCCAAAGCTAAACCCGAATACGCTCGTACCGCCGATTAGACGAGACTCCTAGCTATGCGCCAGAGTGAGGCATCGAGTGTGACCTGGCCCGGGTCTAAGTGTTCTCTTAGACGCCGGGTACGATCCGCACATCTCGCACCGCGCCGCCCTCTAATATCTCTAGGGCTGCTCGATAGCCGGCACTATCATGCGCTGCGATCGCCTGCTCGACCGACTCGAATTCGATGACCACAGTGCGCTGCAGCTGTCCGGCCTCGTAGACTTGCGCGGCCGGTCCCCGTGCCAGATAGCGCCCGCCGCCAGCCTCGATCGATGGCCCGGCGAGCTTCGCGTAGGCAGCAAGTTTGGCGGGATCCGTGATCTCGCGATAGCAGGTAATCCAGTACGCCTTCGCCATGTGTTGCATCCCGACGGCTTCGATCTACGATGTGTTCATCTTATCAAGATTGGGAGGCTTCGAGAACGGGTGCCTTTATCTCCGCGGCATATTTCTTTCAAATCATTCGAGTGCCCATATGAGCACGACTGACTATCCCGCTCGTCCGTACGCGTGGAGCGTCGTTGCCATTCTGGTAGCGACGGCGGTCCTGTCGTACACGGACCGTCAGGTGCTTAGTCTGCTGGACGATCCCATCCGCGGCGATCTCGGCATCAGCGACACGCAGATCAGCCTACTTCTCGGCACGGCGTTCGCCGTGATCTATGGAATTGCGGGAATCCCTTTGGGCTTTCTGGCGGATCGTATTTCACGGCGCAATCTCATCTTCGCGGGTGTTTGCGTCTGGAGTCTAGGCACGATCGCCTGCGGACTCTCACACAATTTTAGCCAGATGTTCGCGAGCCGCATCGTTGTCGGACTGGGCGAGTCGGCGCTGTCTCCGGCTGCGATATCCCTGATCAGCGATTATTTTCCGCCGTCGCGCCGCGGCACAGCGGTGGGATTCTATCTCTGCGGCATCGCGCTCGGTTACGGCGCGGCGATCCTGATCGGCGGTGCCGTCCTGCATCTGATCGAATCGGGAGCTCTCGCCGCTATGCCGCTCGCCATGCAGGTGCCTTGGCGCATGGTGTTGGTGCTGATCGGAGCCCCGGGACTTCTTTGGGCCTTCGCCATTCTGCTCATTCATGAACCGGCGCGGCACGCGGCGGTAGCAGTGGAGCGCGGCGCTGACCTCGATGCGCGGCGCGCAGCGGCATGGACCCGGATCGTCCCCATATACCTGGTGCTCGCGGCGGCCTCATTCGTCGACAGTGCCGTCGGCGCATGGGCGCCGACGCTTCTGATCCGCAACTTCGCCAAGAATCCCGCCCAAATCGGCGTCGAACTGGGAGTGTTGCTGACAGTGGGATTCGGCGGCGGCGTGCTTCTCGGAGGTTTTCTGGCCGACCGCGCTAGTATGGCCGGCGGGCTGGCGCGCAAGCTGCGCCTGTGTTTGAGTTCCGTGCTGGTGATCTTGCCGGTCTCCCTGCTGATGAATTCGCCGACGTTCCTGCCCGTGCTGTACGGTGTTCCTCTGTATTTCGCGTTTTCCGGCATGGTCTCGGCGATCGGGACCTCCGCAATTCTCGACGTCGTGCCAAATCGCTCGCTCGGCCTTGCCCTCTCGGTGAGCTTCTTCCTGAATGTCGCGATCGGAGCCGGACTGGGTCCCACCGCGGTGGCGCTTGCCGCTGCGCATGTATTCGGCGCAAAACTCGGATTGGGGCCGCCGCTCGTCCTGACCGTGATATCGGGCTGCCTGGTGTCCGTGGTCGCGCTCGGTGCGGTGCTCGCCGTCTTGCGACCGCGCCGGGGTTGCATCGCGTAGATCCAGCGGGGTGGCAACATTCGGACCATACGCGAAGCGCGGACAGTGACAGACTGAGAGTGGTCCAATCCGGGTGCTACGCGGCCAGGCAAACGGGATCGGCAACGGCTAGTAGCTGCGGAGCAACGGCGCTCTGAATGGAGGTCATGGCTCAGTTTGCACTATTGCATTCGCGACCTGACACCTGAGTTTAGTACGGGACGGTAGTAGAGTCCGCTCATCAGGAGCGGAACATGAAGGCGAGGAGATTTAGCGAAGAGCAGGTTATTGCGGTTTTGAAAGAGGCTGAGGCCGGGTCTAAGACGAAGGATCTATGCCGGCGGCACGGGATATCGGAAGCGACATTTTACAACTGGAAGGCCAAGTACGCCGGCATGACGGTGTCCGAGGCGCGACGGTTGAAAGAGCTCGAGAGCGAGAACAGCAAGCTGAAGCGGCTGCTGGCCGATGCGGAGCTCGAGAAGGCAGCGCTGAAGGATCTTCTAGGCCGAAAATGGTAAGCCCGCAGGCGAGACGAGAAGCGGTCACTCTGCTGATGCAGGGATACGAGTTTGGCGTGACGCGCGCTTGCGGGCTGGTTCAGATTTCAAGATCGCTTTACCGTTACTGCCGGCGTCGAACCGGTCGGCCGGGGCTGCGCGAGCGGATCGAAGAGATCGCGGCGCTGAAGCGCCGGTACGGCTACCGTCGGGTGTACCTGCGGCTGCGGCGCGAGGGCTGGTCAGTGAATCGCAAGCACGTGTACCAGATATATCGAGACGCCGGGCTGGCCGTACGGCGGCGCAAGCGCAAACGCATCGGCCTGGTCGAACGCAAGCCGTTGCCCAAGCCGGCCGCGGCGAACTTAAGTTGGTCGATGGATTTTGTCTCGGACGGACTTGCCGACGGGCGGCGCCTGCGGTGCTTGAACATCGTGGACGATTGCACGCGCGAATGCGTAGCCATCGAAGTCGACACATCGATCACCGGATCTCGGGTCAAAGCGGTGATGGAACGGCTGGCAGATACTCGAGGCCTGCCTCGATCTATCACGGTGGATCATGGTCCGGAGTTTGAAGGCCAGGTGCTCGACGCCTGGGCGTATCAACACAATGTACATCTATCGTTCATCCGACCTGGCAAGCCCAACGAGAAGGCGAAGGCTTCATACTATCTCCTGTGTTGACATTGGAGCAGGGATTAAAGCGGGCCGCCGCGAACGATAGCGGCCGCCCCGGCCCCGGACGAGCACAGCGCCGTTGAGGGGTGCGTAGAGGCATCGCTGTTCGTTGCCATAGCGTTGTCGAGGCAGTATCCCTTCGCGACCGAGGTTGTGGACCTGCGACAGGCAAAGGCTCAGTTCGTGCGCCATCTCTTCGGCCGTGATAAAGCCACGGTCGCGCAGACGATCGAAGCGGCTTTTAAGCTGATAGATCCTGCGCAAGTAACACACGCGTTTCGCCGTGAAGGGCTCACCTTTCCAGTTGCCGAAGCCCAGCGTGTTGATTTGCGCCGCGGCCTCGCGGTCGGAACATCTCTCCAGTAGCTGATCGAGCCTGTGGATCACCTCAGGAAGCGTCTTACGCACCCGCGCCATCGGTAGTGGCCGTGCCACAGACAGCGAGGTGGATTGCCCACCGCGGAAGCGGACGTGGATCGCGATCTGCTCGCCTTTGACGAGCGTCACATCCTCGATCAGCAGCGCGAGCATTCGTTTGCGCTCCAAGGACGCCGTGCGTGGATCATTCCAGACGCGTGGGAAGTCTGCAGCCAGTGCACGGATCCGCGCGCGCGCCTCCTCGCTGAGCAGACTCTGATCGGCCTTGCGTTGCCGATCGTGTTCCTGCTGGAGGGCATCAAGACGTCGCAGGCGCTCGTTCCAGTCCGCCTCGAGTGTATCGGCGACCAGCCGATTGTCGGGATCGACCTTCAGATAACGTCGACGCGCGAGCTCGGCTTCATATCGGGCGCGCTCAAGTTGGGAACGTCGTAAAACTTCGGCGGCCTCGATACGGCCGGCGATTTCTTCTTGCACGGCGAGCGCGACTTCAAGCGCCGCGGGCGCCACCGTGTCGAGCAGCAATGCGCTGATTGCTGCATCGATTTCACGCCCACGGATCGACTGACACGCTTTGTCGGCTCGCCGCACCGCCGCTTCTTCGCACACGTAGTACGGCAGCAAGGCCGGCCCGAGTGTCTGGTAGCGGACGCGCATGCGAGCGCCACAGCGACCGCAGAGGACGCGTCCCTGGAGGAGACCGATCCCTTCGCGCGGCATGCGACCGCGCCCATCCCGGCTCCAGCCGGCGATGTTCCCACGCAAGGTTATCTCGTTGCGTTCGAACTCCTCCCAGGAGATGTAGCCCGGATGGGCGGTCTGGATAAGCACCTGCCACTGGTCGCGCTCGACCTTGATCTGGGTGGTCGACTTCAGATCGCGGGTCGGCACCGAGTGGGTACGGCCGTAGGCGAACGCGCCGGCATAGCGTGGGTTGTGCAGGATCTGGATGACGCGGCAGTGATCGAGACGCCCCCACAGGATGTCGCCCTTGCCGATACCGCGGCGCACGCGGCGCGGGAACAGGATCCCTTCGCGATGGAAGCGGCGCACCGTCGCCGTCGCAGAGCCGATCTGTCGATACGTGTCGAACAACAAGCGCACAGCCCCCTGGATTTGCTGGTCTGGGTCGAGGATTACGGCGCCGAGGGCATCGTAGCTCAAGCCGATGGGCAGCGGCATTTCCAGTTCACCACGGCGCGCCTTGTTGCGGATACCGCCTTGCAGTCTGGCTTTCAGGACATGCAGCTCCGCTTCACTCATCGTACCCTTGAGCCCGAGGAGCAGCCGGTCGTTGAAGTGGCCGGGATCATAGACGCCGTCCTCGTCGAGGATCAGCGTGCGGGTGAGGGCGGCGAGTTCGAGCAGCCGATGCCAGTCGGCGTTATTGCGGGCGAGCCGCGATACTTCGAGGCCGAGCACGATGCCCGCGTGACCGAGTGCCACCTCGCTGACGAGTTCCTGGAAGCCGTCGCGGTTCTCGGCGTGTGCGCCGGAGATGCCAAGGTCGCTGTCGATCGTGCGGATGCGCTCGATCGGCCAGCCGAGCGCCACCGCGCGCTCCCGCAACGCATACTGGCGCTTGGTACTCTCCGTGTCCTCGAACACCTGGCGCAGAGACGACTGGCGGACGTACAGGAACGCATCGCGTCGCAAGTGATCGGCGTTGATCTTCTGATGGTTATCAGTAGACATGCATCACCTCCGACTGGGTCTGGAGCACCATGTTTGCAATCACATGCAGGAGCTCGCGGCTGCCGGTGACAACGGTCAAGGGCGAGGAGCGCGGCATCACGCTCATGCCGGTGCGTATGGACCCCTCGAGCAGGGCCAGCCCGTGAACCAGGCCGTGGTAGACGACGGCCCCGAGGCCGTCGGGTCGCGCGTGACCATCCAACACCTCGGCTCGCAGGCTCTCGTACATCGTTGCCAGTGAGGGAGACAGAGACGTTTCTGGGCCGGAGCGCGTCAGCGTTTTTTTTTCCGCGCCAGGGCGCGTTCGATGCTGCGGGGGTGGACCGAGAGGCCAAGTTCGGCCCGGATCTGCCGGGCCAGCGACCGTGCGCCAGGCGATCGCTCGTCGGCACGCTGCGTCTCGATGAACGCCATCACCTCGGGCGTAAGCTTGTGAGCCGCTTTCGGTCCGCGCAGCTTCGGCAGCAGGCCGGCGAGGCCGTCCTGTGCAAAGGCCTCTTCCGCTTGGTAGAACGTCGGCCGCGAGAGCCCAAAGAGCGCCGCGGTCGACGCTTTCTGGGCGCCGTCGATGCGCACGTGGCGGAGCATTTCGTACTTCACTTGGACCAGATCGCGTGCGTCGAAGAAGCCGCCGCTCTGGAACCAGGAGGCGCCAACAGTCTCGGGATGGCGGTTCAGGCCACCCTGCTGCCGTAGACGCTCGGTCTTGGTGTCGCGCTTGCTCAGAGCGGCGCTCTCCGCGATATGGACGTAATGTAATATACGCCGCCCGCCCATCGGTGTAAAGCCTTGTGCAACGATCTTGATCGCTGTCAATACCCACTAAATAGGATTTTAACAGGACACCGCACCAACATCCGCTACTAGGAGCGGCATTTACTGTCTTACATATGCGGCATAATTGACCTGACACAGTCATGGCGTGATCTGCCCCGGCAACTCATCGAGCAAGACGCGTAACCGCACTAGGTCGTCCGGCCTGAACCAGGATCTCCCCGCCGATGCCTGCGCAAAGGGTTCTTCATCCCCCAGATTGGTCCACGACGCGAGCATCGAGCGCAGCCGGCCCTGCGCATCGAAGTACATCACTCGATCTTCACCCCAGTTCCACCGGCGTGTCACCAGGGACAAGCGCGTGCCTCGCTTCGGGTGGAACAGGTGTGTAATCTCAAACGAGGTTGCCGTCGTGCCCGGACCCGATGCAGTTGATGACTTGAGAGAACGCATACATCGAGTCCTTCAACGGGAAGTTCCGAGATGAATGCTTGAACGAGCACTGGTTCATGACGATGGCGCATGCGAGGAGAGTCATCGAGGACTGGCGGATCGAATACAAGTGCGTTTCATAATGCCCCATTTGTCTATGTGGTTGAAAAATCCAGGTTTGCTTGACTGTCTGGCGGTATCGTGGGGTGCTGTGTGCCACGACGAATGCGTTCAGCAAATTCTGTAGCGGCTGGAGTCTGCAATGAACGGCGATTGAAGATCCACGGACCTTCGGCCAATGGATGTAACGCCTCGATCTCTCCACGCTCAACCGCGAGGCGTAATGTTTTGGGACTTACACTAACAAACGCGGCAGCACGTGTCAGGTTTAGCCAACCTTCCTCGGCAGATCGCTCAGCACAAAAGCACGGGATTTTATGATGACTGCGAAGCGCAGTAACCCGCTCTCGCGTCCAGCGATTGCCGCCTCCGGTTAAAAGGCCGTTGCGATTAAGCGTTCCGGCGATCAGATCATCGGAACACAGATTGGCAAGTATGCGAACCGCGTCGATCAGTTGAGGTGAAGACTGCCGGCTATTCTGACCTCGCCGCCGGCGCGGAAGACGTAACTCCGTGTGAATGCCACCGCTCCAGTGAATGACCAAGATCACTTCGCTGGCCGCGGTGTCGATATCCACGACAATCTCGCGCATCAACGTGCGAACGATGCGTTTTTTAAGCCGTGCATCGCTTTGTGGGTGCTGCCAAATTGCTTCGAGATCGGCCGCCAAGTCGACAAAATCCTCGCGGCTCGGCGGGGTAATCTGGCCTTGGGACCGTGCTTGTTGCTCAAGCTTAAGCTCGATGGCCTGAACTAGCTTCAACGCGACGTTCCAGCGCCTCTCGAGTTCATCGGCAACTAAGCGGTTCTCCGGATCGGCCGCGTCGTATTGCTTTTGAGCACGACGCGCAGCGTACCGCGCCGCTTCCAGCTCGCGTTGCAACGCGGCCTCCACTTGGTCCTGTTTGTGTTCTTCGGCTTCGCTTGCCAAGATCGCCGCCTCGATCGCCGCAGGTTGTACGACGCGCAGCACCTCGCGCGCGATCGCCTCATCCGCCGGCATACCGCCAAAGGCAATGCATCGCGGCTCACCGTTGTCGAGAAACCCTCGCCAACACGAGTACCTCAATGCATCATGACGGCTGCCCGTATATCGTACCGTCAACTTATGACCACAACGCCGGCAACGCAAGAGGCCGGCGAGCAGCGCCTGACCGCAGCGCGCTGCACCGGGTTGTTCGGGCGCGAGATTATTGGCGCCGATCAGCTGCTGAATCTGCTCAAAGCGCTCCCCATCGACGTAGCCTTCATGGTTGTTCGGAATGAACGAAAACCAGTGCTCGCGCGGCTTGCGACGATGGCTTTGCTTGGCAATCCCGTTGTTGTAGGAAGTGACTTGCTCGCTCTTGCCGTACGCATAGGCGCCACCGTAGACCGGATTGGTCAGCAGCCGATAAATCGAGGCGTAGCAGGGGCGCTTCCAAACCAGTTCGCCTCGTACCGTGTGCGCCGGGTATTGCAGTCCGCTCTCGAGAAACCAGAGTAATGTCTGTCGTACGCTGCCCAGTTCGCCAAACTTCTCAAAAGTCAGCGAAATCGCTTCTTGAACGCGTCGGTCAGGCGTCTTCTCCAGCCCTTTATCCTCGGTTTTGAGATACCCCACTGGAGCCGTCACGATCAACTCGCCCCGTTTGGCCTTCTCGCGGCGCGCCTCCAATGATCGTTGGCGCAGCAGATCCAGTTCATACTCGTTGAGAGTGCCCTTCAGCCCAAGCAGTAGTCGATCGTTACTCTGGCGCGGTGCGTACACCATCTCCTGATCAACGAGCACGGTATCCACAATGCGACAGACTTCGACGAGCTGTTGCCACTCACGACTATTACGGGCAAAGCGCGAGACCTCCCGTGCCGCAACGGCCCCGACTCGACCCAGGCTGACTTCCGCCACCATGCGTTCAAACCCACTGCGCGTGACCATCCCGGCCGCCGATCGGCCCAGGTCCTCATCGACGACTTCAATCTCGCGCCAGCCCAGTTGCATCAGACGTTCTTGCATCGCGTATTGCAGCTTCTGACTCTCCAAGTTATGGGTTACTTGGTATGCTGAGGACTGTCGGACATACAGAATCGCCTTGCGTTGCAAGTGCTGCGATCGAATTTTCTCACTCATGATCGCTCTCCGCGAATCCGCCGCGCTCGCGATCGGCGGCGAGATGTTCCCGAAGTAGTCGAGCCAGCAGACGTAGCGTCGACTGACGAATCCCGGGTGGTAACTGGTTCCAGTGCGGTTGTACCTGAGTTGGTTGAAATAGCTTCAATTGCGCCGTTCGCGTTACTTTCGAGGACCTGTGCATCGCTCTCTCCTGCGTCGGTCAGGGATGGATGCCGTGCTTTTAGCACGTCCTCGGCGCGCTGCTTCATCACCGACGCAAGCAGCGCTCTGATCTCAATCAACGCCTCGCAATTAACTTCTGGGACTTCGCCTGCACGGACCCGACACAGCGCCGCGGTATCGAACATCCACTGCGGAGTCCGCAAACATCGCCGCGTTGATGCCGCCTCCAAGCTACCGTGAAAAGTTGGCGGGAATGCTCTGTTGACCGAGCGATGAATGAAAACGTGGCGGCCGTGCCAGGGATGCCATGGATAGAGAAGTTCGCGGCAATCGGTACTGTGGGTCTCACGTTGTCGAGTTGTACAACACCGAGCGTACCCACAGCTCCCTCGGAGATATCACACCGGAGGAATTTGCAGCGCTGATCTTGGCGAGGCCGACAGAAAGAGTATCTTTATCAACCGTGGACTCTAACCCGGAACGGGACTAAATCGGGTGTCAGGTCGGATAGGCATCGACGGATCTTAGGTTTTTCCTCCATTTCAGATCCCCTCCCCTCAGTGCAAATTCAGTTGCAGCGACTAAACTCCGCGATGATTCTCGACGATTCGGCGGTTACCTGAAAGGGTTGAACGTCTGCCGGCCCGTGCTCGGGGGAGTGCAAACACTAGATACGAAAAAGCCGACCCGAGAGCAGACGGCCTGGATCAAAGGCGCGTGCGCCGGGCCTATCTCCGGGGTGGTGCGGCGCGCTACGGGCTGAATCGCGATTGAGCGCGTCGGCTGAACCTATTTCGTTGCGTATGTGATCGCAAAGTCGCGATCAGAAGTGCAAAGGTAAATGATTAACTCGATCAACGCCACGAACGCTGGGATCAGAGTCCAGCAGAAAAGGATGTACACAATTCCCCAGCCTGGGCGTCCGAGGTAGAACTTGTGGGCCCCGAGACCGCCGAGGAACGGGGCGAGCAGGATTGCTACGACTCGGCTCTTGCTTGCCCGATGGACTGCCGGCGCCCCGCAATTCGGGCAGCTCGCTGCCTCGTCCGATATCTGTTTGCCGCATTCGCGGCAGTAGACCATTGGCATTGTTCTTATCCCTCCCGCCTCATGCTCAGAATAGCACTCCCTTTTATTTTTCGGGATTATACAGTTCTCGCCCCCGCCCCAAACTGGATGGACGCCATCGCCGACGCTCCGCGACAATCCGGCCATGGCCCGCTATGCCTTCCCCGCCTTCACCACGTCGACCAGGTCGCGCTATATCGTCGTATGGAACCTGGAGTGGTATGTGATCGAGTGTCGGCGCCTGGAGCCCGCCGCGGACCTCTCCGGAGCCATGGCGGTGACGATCGAGCGCCTCGAGGCCGATGGGTGGCAGGCCGAGGGAACGCCGGAATATGGGTTCGTATTCATTCGGCGCGATGCCGATCGACGGTTGCTCATGTTGACCGAGAAAGATCCGGCGGATACGGGGCGGCAGTCGTTCTCACCGTTTTGCGCCCAACCCATCTTGCGCTAGAGCGCGCCGGATGCTGGCGACGATTAAGCTAATTCTTACGGCCATCAAGGCCCGGTGCTCCTCGTAGTATTCGATAATCATTCCGCTGAGCAGCGCATTCGTTTGCGAATCGGTCTTTACGAACTCCGGCGGCGCGAATTCACCCAAATCGAGCAGCGCACCGCCGCTAAGCCCTCGCGGTCCGAACGTGTTGACGCGCCCGCTATTTCCGGCGAATGAACGGGTCTCCCCGCTCAAGAACAAATGGTCTGCGCCTGATATCCCGAGTTCCGCGGCGAGTGCGGGCCGCTGTTCCACATTTGCTGTGTACATCGAGATCCTGGTATCGATAGACTTTTTACTATGGTTGACCTTGGTCTTATTCCGAGAGCGCGGATACCCCATGGCGGTATATAGCCTATTCTCCGTTGGCATTTGGTCGGTCAATCGTGAGCTGTCCAGAAATACGACGGCGCCGAGCGCTGCAATTGCGCTAGCTGGCAGCGGCCAGAATGCAATATCGAAATAATCTAAATCTCGATCGCCTGCCGGAGCGATCGTTCCTGAGAACGCGCCCTCCGGTATGTAAACCAGGCGGACACCTACACCCGCCTCGCCGCCAATGTACAGCGTGTGCTTCGGCGAATTATCGGCGACATGCGCAGCAGTGCAGACAATCGCAATCCCGTCGATGCTGAGCAGCAGGCAACTTGCCAAATGTTCAGGCTGCTCCGGTCTTCGTTCGATGCTCCGGTAAATTGGTCGCACCGATGGCCGAAACTCTCGCTCCGCCTGAAGCGTAAACCGGTCGCGTGGGTCGTTGAATTCGTTCATGGCTCTATGTCAGCCAGGTACCCTCAGCGCGAACCAGATTTGCACGCCCAAGCCCACCAACATCAGGCCGGTTAGCCACGCGATCCATCGAGTCAGGACGATCATCCTGCGGGTTTGTATCCCACTCTCGGCCTGGTAGGTGTCGATCGTTGTCTGGAGCGTGGCCACTGCGGTCGACAACTGCGTCGAAAGCCGCTCCTGCAAAAAACCCCTGAGCGGCTTCGCGCCGCGGTGCCAGGTTATCTCCCTGGCACCCCCTACTGCCGCCCCTATAGACCCAAGTCTGAATGGCGCCTGCAATTACCTCTGCCGGCGAACCTTGTATTTTCGTAATCCAAGCGTCCGCGGGCTTGTCCGGGAATTCCACAAGCGCCTTTATCTGCGCCTGAAGGTCATCGGCTGGCGCGTCGCCATAAGGCGGAACGTCTTCGCTCATTGCGGCAATCCTCTTCTCATTGGCCTTCTAACTTAGACTCGCCGGGCGATCCCGCGCCCGCATTTCATCGGCGACTCAGCCACGCAACGACGAGCGGCACAATCAAGAAGGCGAACGAGACATATACCCAAAGTGCCGAAAGAGTCGTTGGATTTTGGATTCCCACCGAAAAGCTTCGCCAGTCTATACAGCAGAAATCCCCAGGCAAATAGCATCAAGGTGATGACGGTCGGCGCAACGATCAGCGTCCCGAGCGCGGGCCACGCGCCGGGAGCATAGGCAATCAGCAGCACCCCAGCTACAAATGCAATCGTCCACCACGTCAGCCCTCGCCAGTCTCTTGGGATGCCCACGTTCAATTTCCGAGCCGAGACTTGAGGCCTAACTGAGCCCTTAGCATGTGCTCGAGGTCCTCTTCCAGCCACTTGCGATGCTCCGGCTCGAGGCCCTCGCGGGCGAGTTCTTCCTTTATCCGTTCAATTTTTCCCCTGAAAAACTCGGCCATCGCAAATTTCGCTTGCTCATCGCTCATGCCTTCCGCCTCTTCGATCGACAGCGGCGGCATCACGCGCTCGACAGTCAGTTCATGTTTCGGCATCCCGACCCGGATCTTCGCAGCCTGAATGACTTCGCCGCTCACAGCCTCGGCATCGGCGCATGCACGTGCATGAGCGGCGCTCCTCGACCCCGAGTTTGCATGCGGGAGGACGAAGCGACTTCAATATTCAGTGACGACCCAGCCGTGATGGTCACTGAACTGGATTCTGGGGGTGCCTCCGGCAGCCCTGATCTGCTGGTACTTTCGCAGTGCCTCCAGCGCGTCTTTGTCCATGCGCTCTCCCGCCGGTTCTGTCGCAATAAGCGATG
>PKXS01000146.1 GCA_003132425.1 Gammaproteobacteria bacterium
GATCGCCAACGGCTGGATGCAGCATCCGGCCGGCGCTCACTTCAACTATCACACTATGCGTATGGAGCTCAGTTCATTCAGCGCGGTTTTGTTCAACCCCGTGGCGCAGGCGAAATTCGTTCACACGGTGGCGGCCGGCTATGTCATGGGCTCAGTTTTTGTGCTCGCCATCAGCGCGTGGTATCTGCTGCGCGGGCGCAACGTCGACATCGCCAAGCGCTCCATGGCGGTGGCGGCCAGTTTCGGACTGGCCTGCTCCCTGTCCGTCGTGGTGCTGGGCGATGAGTCGGGATACCTCGACGGTGAGAATCAGAAGATGAAAATCGCCTCGATCGAGGCGGAATGGAAGACCGAACCGCCGCCCGCGAGTTTCACGGTGTTCGGTCTACCCGATGTGGCGGCACGCGTGACGCACGCGGAAATCAAAATTCCCTGGGTGCTCGGCTTGATCGCAACCCGCTCATTCGACCAACCGGTGCTGGGCATATTGGATTTGGTCGCTCGAGCCCGCGTGCATATCCTCAGCGGCGTGCAAGCATATGGCGCGCTGCAACGGCTGCGCTCCGGGCCCGTCGACAAGCCCGACCCCGGCGTGCTGCAAACCTTCGAGGCACATCAGGCGGACTTGGGTTACGGCTTGCTGCTGCTGCGCTACACGGATGACCCTGCCTCGGCGACGGCACAACAAATCGATGCCGCCGCCTGGTCGACCGTACCGAACGTTCCCGTCCTGTTCTGGAGCTTTCGTCTGATGGTTGGGTTGGGTCTATTTTTCATCGCGATGTTCGCGACGGCATTTTATCTCGCGAGCCGGCATAGGTTCGACGCGCACCGATGGTTTCTCAAAGTCGCATTCTTCAGTCTGCCACTGCCCTGGATCGCCGTGGAATTGGGATGGATCGTGGCCGAATACGGTCGGCAGCCTTGGGTGGTTGACGGCGTGCTGCCCACCTTTTTGGGGGTCTCGAGAACGGCGATCGGCAACGTTTGGCTGTCGTTGCTGGGGTTCGTCGTTTTCTACACGGCTCTGGCGATCGTCGATGTATTTCTCATTACGCGCACCATTCGGCGCGGGCCCGAAGGCTTGGGCTATTGGCCGATAAGGGCTCCCGCGGCGCCGGCCCCGGAACGCGCGCAAGTGCTGCCATGAGCGAAACTCTGCTTGATTACGCGACTCTGCGGGTCATTTGGTGGCTGCTGCTGGGTGTGCTGCTGATCGGTTTCGCGATCACCGACGGATTCGATCTTGGAGTGGGCGCCACGTTCAGGATACTCGGAAGGACTGATGCCGAGCGCCGGGCCGTCCTCGAATCCATCGAGCCGGTGTGGGAGGGCAATCAGGTGTGGCTGGTATTGGGCGGCGGCGCTGCGTTTGCCGCATGGCCGCTGTTATATGCAACCTCCTTTTCGGGGCTATATCTGGCGATGTTCTTGATACTTCTGGCGCTGATCCTGCGCCCGGTCGGATTTACCTATCGCGACAAATTGGCCGATGCGCGCTGGCGCGGCGCCTGGGATTGGGCCTTGACCATCGGCGGCGCGCTTCCTGCGTTGTTGTTCGGCGTCGCTTTCGGCAATCTGTTTCTAGGCCTACCGTTTCATTTCGATGCCTTGCAAAGACCGATCGGCCCCGGCGGATTCTTCAGCCTATTGCATCCGTTCGCACTGCTGAGCGGAGTGATCAGCCTGTCCATGCTGGTTCTGCACGGCGCCGCCTACGCGGCCATGAAAGTCGGCGAGCCGATGGCCGCGCGGGCGAGCGCGCTCGGGCGCTGCGCCTCGACCGTCTACGTGTTGGCATTCATCGGCGCGGGAGTTTGGCTGGCAACTATCGTGAGTGGCTATCACATTATCGGCAATGTCGACCATGCGGGACCTTCGGACCCCACCCGAAAGACCGTTGAGGTACTGGCCGGCGACTGGCTGACTAATTTCCGCACTTGGCCGTGGATGTGGGCGGCGCCCGGCGGCGCGATCTTGGCCGCGGTAATTGCGCACCTGCTGCTGCATCTTCGCCTCGCCGGCGCGGCGTTCATGGCCAGCACTGTAGTGCAGGCCGGCACCATTCTGACGGCCGGGTTCGCCCTGTTCCCGTTTCTCATGCCCTCCTCGACCTATCCCAATCAGAGTCTGACCATCTGGGACGCCTCGAGCAGCCCCAAGACCTTGTTCCTCATGCTATGCGCGGCGCTGGTATTCATTCCGATCATTCTCGCGTACACGACCTGGGTATTTCGGGTTCTCAAAGGGCGCAGCACCCTAGAGGGCCTGCACGGAAACGAGGGACCCTATTAATGTGGTATTTCAGCTGGATACTTGGCACCGGACTCGCTTTGACGTTTGGCGTGCTCAACGCCATTTGGTACGAGATCGTCGAATCGCAGCGACCGCCGCCCGATAGGCCCGCGCAAGGATCCACCGCTCCTTAGAAGGCGGTCAACCCGTGTAGGAATAATCGCAGGCGTAATGGGGCTCTCGTCCCATAGAGGTGTCCTGCACTCTGTGAAATCATGGTTTCATGGAACACCGTTGGGGCGAGCGCGTAGCAATCGATATTCCGGTCCGACTGGCGGATCATCCATTTTCAGTGAGAGTCGGCCGTCTCTCGGACTTGAGCGTCAGCGGCGCGCGGATCAAGGTGGATTTCGCCGTGCGCTTGTTCTCGCGCTTACAAGTAATCATCGAATCGCCGCAACGATCCAAGCATGAGGCGCCGGTGATTGCGGCCTATGTGACCCGTAAATTCGGAGACGGAATCGGAGTCGAGTGGTGCGAATTTGCGCCGCACGCCATCGGCGAGTTGCTGCGATCGGTGATCACACGGCGCTATACACGCGCGCGGAAAAATGCTCCCCCGACCGCGCTCTTAGTCTCACGCTTCTCGGCGCCCCTGCTGAAACATCGCAGTGACTGATCTTGAGCAAAAGCGCCCCCCGGGGCATTTACCTTTCCGTGCGGGGGCCTGCTGCCGCCGCGAAGACCCCGAGTCCGATAAATGTCGCTGCGGACACGTAGCGTGCATATGACTGCCATCTGCAAGCCTGCCAAAGGGTGGACGCGAGCGCGAGCCGCACAACATACGCGAGCCACGCAGGGAAAATAGACTGCCCGACGCCATAACGCATCCAATGTGCAGCCATTTGATGTCGCTGTAGTAGGTCGCCAACACGGTCTTGGTCTTTCCACTCAGCGATTACCTCGCGCTGCCGAGCTTGCGCTCAGTGTAGGTGATCTTCCGAAATTCTGTGCGCATCCGCCACCTGTTTGATCGTCGTTAGTTCCCGGCGTCGGTGAGCGCCCTAGGTATATTCTACCCTGCCGAACTCTCACCCAGCACGCGTGGGACCGACTCGTTACCGGCCGAGGATTGGCGCAGTGTGCCTACGTAGAATCCACTAGCTTGCAATCGTCAAGGGTAAGTATGCTACCCCTTATGAAATTCAGTCTCTTCGCCTACGGATTCCGTTCCCAATTCTTCCTGGCAGGGATGGCAGCGGCGCTGTTGGTACCCATGTGGGCCTGGAGTTTCATTGCAGGCACACCGCTCGGTACGGGATGGCCCCCGACCCTCTGGCACGCACACGAGATGCTGTTCGGGTTCATTGCGTGCGCCATCGCCGGCTTTATGCTGACGGCGATACCCAGTTGGACTGGACAAAAGGGCTTCGCCGGCCGTCCCCTGATGGTTTTGGCAGCAGTGTGGATTGCGGCGCGGATCCTGATTGCCACATCGCCTGCGTGGCCTGCCATTCTGCCTGCGCTGGTCGATTTGGCCTTTCTGCCGCTGCTGGCCGTGTTGGTAATGATTCCGTTGCTTAGATCCCGTAGCCGCAATACGCCGTTGTTAGCGGTGCTGGGGGCCTTCTGGCTGACTGATGTGGCTTTCTACATCGGCCTGTTGCGCCACGACGCTCCGCTCGCGCTAAAAGCCGTGATCGTCGGCATCGACATCACCCTGCTCCTGGTCACCGTGATTGGCGGGCGAATCGTGCCCGCGTTTACCACGTCCGCGCTGCGGGCCCAGGGCCTGAATACGAACTTACAATCGAGAACATCCCTCACTCTTTTGTCCGTACTCGCCATGGTCAGCGTGATCGTCGGCGATATCTTCTGGCCTAATAGTCGCATCGCCGGCTGGATCGCCGGCGTCGCGGCAGTCCTTCAGACGCTGCGGCTTGCACAATGGCGAACTTTACTTACCCTGCGTCAGCCCCTTGTTTGGATACTGCATGTTGCTTACCTCTGGCTGCCCGTGGGGTTGGCCCTCAAGGCCGCGGCGCTGCTGGGCGGTTATGCGATCGCGGCATTCTGGCTGCATGCGCTCACCATCGGTGCCTTGACGACCATGATTGTAGCGGTCATGACACGGGCGTCGCTTGGACATACCGGGCGACCGCTGCGCGTGCATCCCCTGATGACGCTGGGTTACGTATTGTTGATCGGAGCGGCTCTCATTCGCGTTTTTGGATTGTTGCTGCCCGGCATGAGTTATCCGATGGTCATCGCCGCAGCTGCCATATTGTGGACAGCATCGTTTCTATTATTCATCGGCATCTACAGCCCCATCCTCTGGGGACCGCGAGCTGATGGCAAACCAGGTTAGACGGGGATCGATCAACTCGGCGAAAATCGACAGCGGGGCGGGTGCCTTTGGGCAGAGCGTGGGCGGCCTTGGCGTCTACGCCTGGCTGGACAGCCACTTCTACGCCGACATCACAGACTACACCTCGGCCATCACCGGGGGCGCCCACCCACTGGACAGCACACAGGCGAACGTGGTGCATGCGTTGGCCCCCTATTGACGCTTAGCGTATGAACAGCGCTGGGACCGCAACTCCCTCGAGGTCGGCGCTTACGGCTTGACGGCGCAATCGCAGCCTGGAAATGGCAAGCCCCTGTCGGGCCCAACCCACAAGTACAGAGACGCCGCCCTCGACGCCCAGTACCAATTCATCGGTGAGGATCACCTGTTCACGGCATTGGCGACTTATATTGACGAACGTATGACACTCGATGCAAGCGTTCAAGATGGGCTTGCGGCGAACGTCGACAATAATTTGAAGACTCTCAAGTTAACGGGCGAGTATTACTACAAACGCAAGATCGGCGGTTCCGTCGGATATTTCAGCACCACGGGGAGCAGCGATCCGCTGCTCTATGCGGCCGCGGCCCTCACCGGGAGTGCGAACTTCAGCCCGGATACCACTGGCTATATTCTCGAGGTGAATTACCTGCCGTGGCTCAATACGAAACTGCAGCTGCAGTACACCGGTTATTCGAAGTTCAACGGCGGAAAGACCAATTATGACGGTTCTGGCCGAGACGCGTCGAGCAATAACACCACATATCTATTGGCGTGGGTGAACTACTAGGTCGGAGCCATGAGGGGTAAGTAAGATCATGAAACTCCAATGCGTTTTCGCCATGGTCATGGGCGCCTCCATGGGCTTCGGCAATTCGGCATATAGCGCAGATGCCGCGTCGGACAGCATGGCCGACACGCAGCAAGCCGCGCTCCACAAGGCCATCGACACCTGCGCCTCTTGCCATGGCATCAATGGCCGCAGCGTGGCGCCGACATTCCCAAACCTGGCGGGGCAGGCTGCGCCGTACATGGAAGCGCAACCGCACGCGTTCAAGGATCAATCGTGCGCCGATCCGGACGCGCAGGCCTACATGTGGGGAATGGCATCTCAGTTGAGCGATCCCATGATCAGCGAGCTTGCGAACTATTTCGCAACCCAACCCGCAGCGGAAGGAAAGCCGGGGAATGCGGCGCTGATCGCGCAAGGTAAGCATCTGTTTGAAGAAGGCGTTCCGGCCCGCCAAATTCCTCCTTGCGCCAGCTGCCACGGCGCCCATGCGCAAGGCATGGCTACATTTCCGCGGCTTGCGGGTCAGCATGCACCTTACCTGCTCAAACAATTGCTCGTGATTCAAAGTGCCTTGCGTACCGCGCCCGCTATGCACGGCGTGGTCAAGGATCTGAGCAGGCAGCAAATGCAAGCCGTAGTCACATATTTGGAGTCCATTTGAGGAAGAATGAACCAGAGTCTCAAGTAGCATCACCATGGGAAACACCATCACACGTCGAACAGTCGTCAAGCACGGGCTCATGGCAGCTACCGCGATTTGTGCGCTGGGTCTGATCGGCAGTAGGCTTCACGAACGATGCGGCCCAAGTCGACGCCACCGCAAATCCCACGTACGCGTACGGCCAAACATGCGCTAATTGCCAGCAGTTCCAGGGCAAACCGGGAGATGCCCGCGGAGGGTGTGTTCTCTTCCCAGGCAAAAGCGTGCCTGCGGCAGGCTGGTGCAAGGTCTAGCGCAAGATATTTTGATAAAGAACCGAAATAGCACGCCGTTCCATCTGTAGAGGTCTCACACGGGCCCACCGGCGCCGCGCTCCTCTGCGACGCTTGGAGAAGCGCAGGCCAGTCGGATTACCGGCTCGCGAGGCTCGGGCGGTCGTACGATGGCTTGAGTTTCGCGAGCTGACGCTTTGCATTCTCATAGGCCGAACGCAGCGGACTGTGAGGAGCTGCCCGCTCTTCTTCCGGTGGTTGCGCGCTTTCGGCGTGGATCTGCGCGCCCGGCACGCTCACGTGAATCCTGACTCGAAACGGCACGCCGCCGGCCGCCTCGGGCGCACCCTCGAACACGATGTGGCACGCCGTCATACCATCGTTGAGCCGCTGCAAGCGGTTACCCACGTCGCGCGCCGAGGCCTCAAGCGCTCCTGATCGAGGCAGATGGCGGAAAGTCAAGGTCACCGGCGAGCTCATGGGCGGAATCCGATTGAAATGATAGGGCAAGTATCCGCTTGCGCCACCATCAATTAAATACGTGGATTCCCGTGGATCATTGCGGCTCACGCGAACTATACGCACACCGTGCGCAGTTGCAAAAAAGGGGCTTACCTACACATTCAGCGGATGACCGCTGTCGTGGAAAACGCTTATCGACGCCGCCGGCCGCAAGATGCAGGATCTGAAATTGTTCACGCGTCCGCGAGGTACATTTCTTGAGAGACTTACTCGACATCATGTGGCAGAGACACACATGCCGCACTGCATTCGATCCGACCAGGGAGATTCGGGAACAGGATCTGCAGCGCATTCTCGATGCGGCCCGTTGGGCGCCCACAGCTCACAACATGCAGAATTTCGAAATCATTGTCGTCGATGACGAGCAGCGCTTGAGCGCGATCGGCGCGATTAGAATGGCGCCGATGGAGAGCTTTATCCGCGAGACCCACCATCAGTTGTCGTTGTCGGAGGCCGAGTTGCTGAGTCGAAAGACTGGACTGTTGGCGAGTATGCTTCCCGAATCATGGCACGAAGCGGAGGCGGTTCAGGGCGACGGTGGCGCGCCACACAATACCTTCGTGGGCGGCACGATCCAGAAGTGCCCCGTGCTGCTGGTCGTCGTCTACGACAGCCGCCTCGCAACCCCCGCCTCCGAGGAAGCTGCGCTCGGCGGCCGCTGGTCGCAAGCGATCACTACACCCCTCTTGAATTCGGTTTCGGGCCGCTGACGCGCGCGGGTTCGAGATGTCCGATCACCTCGGTATCCTTGGGGAAGAGCGCCGTGATCGCGCGCTCGGCCGCATCGATGATGCCGTGGCCCTCCTGTACGGACAGATCGCCGTCGACTTCCAGATGGAATTCGACAAACACGCGATCACCGGCGTCCGGGGTGCGAAAATCGCTGATTCCCCGCGCGCCGGAACGGGCGAGCACCAGCGCGTCGATGAGCTTACGCTGCTCGTCCGGCAACTCATGATCCAGCAGCTGGCGCGACGCGGCTACAATTACGCGCCCGGCCCCCATCATCATGTAACCGGTGATTGCGAAAGCGAATGCGGGATCTGCACGCTCCCACCCCGATGCGCGAGTCAATAACAGTGTGGCGAGGACCGCGCCATTCAGCAGCGCGTCCGCAAGGTAGTGGGTGCGATCCACAAACTCAACGTGACGGCCGTGAGCGGTTGCGGAAAAATCAGGCGCCACGAGGATTGGGCCGCCCAACCTCAGAGCTTGACAGCAATCAACACCAACGCCACTGCGAGCGCGATGGCGCTAGCGAGCCGGCGCAGATCCGCATCCGCGCCCAGGCGAGCTTTCCCAACCGCTGCTTTGATATCCACTACCATGAGGATTGTCGTCCATGCCGCGGCCGTACTGCATGAATTGCAGCTCGCTTACGCTTCGTTCGATAAGCTCATTTGCAGTTTCACCAAGTGTGCCACCGACCGAGCGCCCATTTTTTCCATGACTTTCGCACGGTGAATTTCCACGGTCCGTTCGCTCAATCCCAAATCGATCGCAATGACTTTGTTCGCGGCGCCATCGACCACCAATGCCATCACTTGCTTCTCCCGGGGAGTGAGGGATTCGAAGCGGTGCAACACGTCGGCGCGGCGCGCCAAGGTGCTGCGGTTCTCTTTGTCCTGTTCTAAGGCGTGGTTGATTCGGTCGAGCAAGTCTTGATCGCGGAAGGGCTTCTGCACGAATTCAAACGCACCCTCTTTCATGGCCTGGACCGCCATCGGCACATCCCCGTGTCCGGTGATGAAAATCACCGGCAGCATGGAGCCTACGCGGTTCAGATGCTGCTGCAATTCGATCCCGCTCATGCCCGGCATGCGAATGTCGAGCACGAGGCAGCCCGCCGTGTCGGGCTTGAATGTGTCCAGGAATTCCTTGGGACTCGCGAAGGCCGCGGTCTTAAACCCCACGGTATTCAACAGCAGGCTCAAGGCGCGACGCATGCCATCGTCGTCATCCACTACGTAGATGGTGGCGGCGTTTACAGCGACTTCGGCTTTAGCCAAGGTTAACTCCTCAAGACGTCACGATCGGTAACCGAAACCAGAAACGGCTGCCGGTTGGTTTGAGCTTTTCAAAGCCAATGCTGCCCTCGTGGGCCTCGATGCTGGCACGACTTGAAGCCAGACCCAACCCGGTTCCGCCAGCCTTGGTCGTGAAGAAGGGCCGAAACAGCTTATCGGCGAGATCCGCGGGCACCCCCGCTCCGGAATCTGTGATGCTGGTCTCGACGGCATAGCGATCCGCTCGCACCGCGATGAGCGCCTGGGCGCCATCCTGCTGGGTACTGGCCTCAATGGCATTTTGCACCAGAGAAAAGAGCACCAGCTGAATCCTCAGTCGGTCCACATTGACCTCGGGCAAGGGGGATTGGGCCTCCACTTTGAGGGAAACATGTGCCGCGCCCGCCAATGCATACAATGCCGGCACCAGTTCCGCGACGAGTTCGGACATCTGACACCTGATGCGCGTGGGTTCCGCATGATCGAACAGGCGTCGAATCCGGCGAATCCCCTCCCCGGCATTCATGGCTTCCGCATTGATCTGCTGAAAGACCTCGCGCGCGCGCGGCACGAGAGGTTCCGGACGGTTCAAGAGTCGATCGCCCGCTTGGCTGAACGTGGCGATTGCGCCAAGCGGTTGGTTAAGCTCATGCGCAATGCCGCTCGCCATCTCTGCCAGTGCCGCAATGCGCGAGAGTTCCATCAGCCGGTTGAGGATACCCTCAAACCCTGCCGAATCGCCTTTGAGTACGTCCAAATGCCACCTTTTCGAGGGGATATCGAGCCTTTGCAAAGTGTGCCCGATTTCAAGGGCTTATTCACTGGCGGGTTTCCGCAATAATATGCGCCCTCCCCCTACTACGGGGCATCAACCGAATGGCCGGCTGCCCGGCCCGTGATAGGCTTGTACGATAATCGTGCGCTTTTGGCATTTCGCGGCCCCCCCCAGACATGGACAAAATCGCCTCTATCTCGCAGCAACTGCTGCAATTCTCGCCGGATGCGCTCATCGTGACGGACTTCCAAGGGGTTATTCTCTTCGCCAACGCCACCTCGCGCGGCCTCTTCGGCTACTCCCGCGAGCAGCTCGTCGGACAGTCCATCGATATGCTCGTGCCGGAACGCTTTCGGTTGCGCCACGGCGCTCACGTGACGGGTTATCTTCGCGATCCCACGGCGCGGGAAATGGGCGCGCGCATCGTTGATCTGTTTGCTCGGCGCGCGGATGGCACCGAATTTCCGGCCGGCATCCGCCTAGCCCCGATTCATGACGGGGAGAAGACCTTTATCGCCGCGGCGATTCGCGATATGACCGAGCGGCGCGCTATCAACGATGCCTTGGTGGCTGCGCGCGAGGAAGCGGACCGCGCTAATATGGCGAAGACTCGGTTCCTCGCCGCGGCGAGCCATGACCTGCGACAGCCCCTGCAAACCATTCGGCTGCTCAATGCGTCGTTACTGACTCTCACGCCGGAGACAGCCGAGCAACACGAACTCTTGCGCCGCCAAGAGTCGGCCATCGACAGTGCCAGCCGAATGATCAATGCGTTGCTCGATATTACCCGACTGGAGTCCGGTATCGTCGAGCCGCACTTATCCCCCATCAACCTTATCTCGGTCTATGGCGATCTGAAGCGCGAATTTGAACCGGTGGCGCTGGCGAAGGGCATACGCCTAGAATTTCCCGAAACTTCGAAAATTGTGATCAGCGATCGTATCCTCCTGAGTCAACTGCTGCAGAATCTTATCGGTAACGCGCTCAAGTACACCGAGAAGGGCTTTGTGACAGTCGCCGAGACCTCCGATGCGGATGGATTCCAGCTCTGCATTGAGGATTCTGGCAGCGGCATTCCGGGCGACAAGCTGGAACGCATTTTCGATGAGTACTACCAAGTCGATCAGTCCGGTACGCAGCGGTCCGGTGTCGGCTTAGGCCTTGCCATCGTGCGTGAGGTGTCCCGCCTTCTAGCCTATTCGGTCTCGGTCTCCTCCGAGGTTGGCCGCGGCACGCTGGTGCGTGTACGCATACCCCTTGACGAAGTCGGTTCCGATACGCTTCCCGCCGAGGACCCCCACCGTCTCATCTCCGTACCGCGTGCCACCGCCTCGTCCCGCCTCGTGCTGCTCGAGGACAACGATTCCGTTCGTGCCGCCACGGAGCTGTTTCTGACCTTGGAGGGCTACGAGACCCTTAGCGCCGCGAGCGTCGCAGATGCCGAGGAATTGCTGGCCAATCTTAAGCCGGGTGACTTGCTGATATCGGATTATCATCTAAATGGTGCGTTGACCGGACTCGACGTACTGCAGCAGGTTCGCGCGCAACATCAGCGGGAAATTCCAGCCATTCTCTTGAGCGGGGATTTGCAGTCGATGATGCGCGTGGTGAAAACATCCATTTCGCGCTGTCGTTTCTTGAGTAAGCCCGTGGATACTCATGCGCTCCTCGCTGCCATATCTGAACTCAGCGGTACTGAGTCCTCCGGATGATGCCTGAGGCTAGTTCGAGTCGGAGGGGACGGACGACACTGCAATGGCAGGATGAACTCATGATCCACACGCGAACGCGGATTCTATCGTTGTCACCCCGCTTGATCAGCAGTCAGTCGCTCTAGTGGGAATCCCCTAGCGCGTCTCGTCCATGCCGTATTTCGCAGGAATGGCGCGGCCGCTAGGCTTCGAGTGACTAATATCTTTCTCACGCGCTCTTCGAGGCCACGATGCTCAGCATTTCACCCCCCATCCTGAACTTGTCTTGGTCTCTCTGGAAAGCGAACTGGAGGGATGTCCTCGCAGCCGCAACCGTTGCTGCCGGTCTCGAAACGGGCCCCTTCGCCGTGTTCATGTAGATGTTCGTCCAGGATCCGAATCAACTGTTACCGATCGTGGGCGCAAAGTGACGCGACGCCATAAGAGGTGTGATCGCTGGCTATAGCGGCGGGTCGATGCATCAGAATCTGCGCCGGCGCAGGGAGAGTGCATGAAGGGTTTGCTATTCGTTGTTCTCTGCTGCATCGGAAGCGCACAAGTCGCTGCGGACGTAACCGCGCAAATACCGACAACGTTGGATCTCGCCGCTTCACTGCAGCACCCCCTCGAGGGCCGCTCGCTGCCTGATGAGGATTCCCTGGTGCGATCGATTTACTTAAGCACAGGAACCTTGCTCTGGAGCAAACAGGGCGAGTTCACTCCCCAGGCGCGCGAATTGCTTGCCCTCGTACATTCCGCGGATGACTTGGGCTTACGTGCGCTCGACTATGGGGATGCACAGCTCGATGCGGCAAGGGACTCGGCCGTGCAGCCTGCGAAGCGTGCAGACTATACGCAATTTGATGTCTGGCTGACGGAGTCTGCGGCGCGCCTGATCAGCCATCTTCACTACGGACGAATCGATCCGCGCACCGTGGAGTTTGAGCTACCCGATTCGCGGCATGATCTTGACGTCCCGACTGCCGTTATAAACCTCGCGGCCAGTGCCAGCGTCGCCCACTCTGTGTCGCAGGCGGAGCCGCACTTCTACCATTATGCGCTTCTGAAGGGAGCACTCGCGCGCTACCGCGAGCTCGCCGCCGATCTCTCCCTGACAAATCTTGCCCCCATTGGCAGCAAGACCCTGCACCGCGGTGAACCTTACGCTGGCACTCAGGCGCTGCGAAAATTACTGGCTGCGGAAGGCGATCTCGCGGCTGCCGCCGCCGTGGACGTTCGATCGGAGAATTCGATAGATGCCGGGATGAGCGATGCCCTCAAGCGCTATCAGTCCAGGCATGGCCTTGCCGTCACGGGCGATCTTGACCGCGCCACCTGGGGCGCGCTCAACACGCCCCTCGCCGCACGGGTGCGGCAAATCGAACTGACGCTGGAGCGCTGGCGATGGATCCCGGCGTTTAGCTCCCCTCCGATCATCGTGAATATCCCGCAATTTGAACTCTTCGCATTCAGTACCACGACCGATCGGGCCGCGAGCATCTTGCAGATTCCGGTCATTGTGGGCCAGACCTACCCGGGCAAGCGCACGCCGGTGTTCTTAGGCGAATTGAAGCGCGTCGTTTTCAGACCCTACTGGGATATTCCGCGGAGCATCACCGTGCACGAAGTTCTGCCGGGGCTTCGGCGCCACCCTGACTATTTAGAGCGCAATCACATGGAACTGGTTCGGGGTGAGGGCGATGACGGGGAGATCATTGCCCCTTCGGACGAGGCGATCGCCCAACTCGCGGCCGGCCGGCTTCGAGTGCGACAACAGCCGGGAGATGACAATGCGCTCGGGCTCGTCAAGTTCCTGTTTCCGAATGCGCATAACGTGTACATGCATTCGACGCCCGCGCATCAGCTGTTCTTGGCACCGCGGCGCACTTTCAGCCATGGCTGCATCCGCGTGGCCGACCCCGTCGCACTCGCATCATATGTTCTGAAGAACGCCGCGAGTCCGTGGGACACTTCGCGTATCGAGGCTGCCATGCACGGGACATCGACCCTTCGCATCGATCTCATCGAACCGATCCACGTGATGATCCTATACGGCACGGTGATGGCAACGGAAGCTGGACCCGTCCAGTTCTTCGATGACATTTACGGCCACGATCGGCAATTGGCCGCGCTGCTCGGAATTTAGTCCTGGCGGAGCGGCTCGCTCGGTATACCCGAAGTAATCTGCGCACAATTCCTTATCGCGCGCTTGAGCAATCCCGTCGATCATAGATCCCCGTGCAGTCCCTACTCCTTTAAGGGCGGGCTTATGATTAAGACCATCTTAGTGCCCACGAGTGGTAACGATACCGACCAGCGTGTTTTTGCAATCGCGCTCTCGATCGCGCGTCCCTTGGGCGCGCATATCGAGTTCTTTCATGTTCGACTATCGGCGTGCGAAGCCGCCGTCCACTCCCCGCACGTCGAATTTTGCGTCGGGCCTGCGATCAGCAATGCGCTGCATTCCGGCATACCCTGTCCTTTCCGGACAATGTATGCCGGAATCGACATCATCCGTCGTTACCTCAACGGAGAAATTGGTGGGCCCGCTCGGACTCGAACCGAGGACCAAGGGATTCACTCGACCCCGCCGTTTCCGGTGGGAGTGGACTATCTCTTCACCCATGTAGGGTGCGGGACGCTCTAGCCTGTCATTAAGCGCAACTGAAGCGCTCAGGTAGTCTCTGCACCTTCCGGCGGTGTACCGCCGGCTTGGCTCAGGGTTGCCATCAGCCGAAGCTCTAAGGTTTCCCTGAATTCATCCCGTCCACTTCGCAACTTGCGCTGCGAAGGCACCATTTTTGATGAGTCCCCTGCTCTAACCAACTGAGCTACAGGCCCGACGCCGCGCATAGTAGCAAGTTATTGATGAAAGAGCCTCACCGCGCATTGCGGTATCGTACGGCGCGTGAGCTCACCACCTCTTTTCCCGGATTTACCGATTAAGGAGGCTCTGCCGGCGTTGGCCGGGGCGCTTGCCCGAGAGGGCTGTGCGCTGCTCGCGGCGCCGCCAGGGGCCGGTAAGAGCACCATCGTGCCGTTGTCCTTGTTGAACAGCGATTGGCTGGGCGGCAGAAAAATCATCATGCTGGAACCGCGCCGCATCGCCGCGCGCGCCGTCGCCTCCCGCATGGCGCAGTTGCTGGGCGAGCCCGTCGGCAGGACCGTCGGATTTCGCACCCGCCTCGAGACTCGGGTCGGCCGCGACACGCGCATCGAGGTGCTCACGGAAGGCATTCTCACTCGCCTGTTGCAAGAGGACTCCGCGCTGGGAGGAATCGGCTGCGTGATCTTCGATGAGTTTCACGAACGCAGTCTGAACGCCGACTTAGGATTGGCTCTGTGCATCGAAAGCCGGCAGAACCTACGCGAGGATCTACGCCTCATCGTGATGTCGGCGACGCTGGAACTACAGCCACTGTCTCGGTTGCTGGGCGATGTGCCCATCGTTACGGCCAGCGGTCGTAGCTTTGAGGTGGAGACGCGCTATGTAGCGCGCCGCGCGGAACTCTACCTCGAGCAGCAGACGGCGCAAGTCGTGCGCGCCGCCTTACGCGAACATGCGGGCGATGTCCTGTGTTTTCTGCCGGGCGCTGCCGAGATCCGGCGGGTGCAGCGCGCCCTTGAGGAGGCCGGGCTCGAGCCGGGTGTGCGGGTATTGCCCTTGTACGGCGATCTTGCGGGTGCCGCGCAGGATTTAGCCCTGGCGCCCGCAGCTCCACGGCAGCGCAAAGTCGTGCTCGCGACCACCATCGCGGAGACCAGTCTGACCATCGAGGGCATCCGAGTGGTGGTTGACTCGGGATTGCGCCGATACGCCGAATTCGACCCGGCCTCAGGGATGAGCCACCTGGTCACTTCGAAAGTATCGCAAGCCGCAGCTGAACAGCGCCGCGGCCGGGCCGGACGCTTGAGCTCGGGGCACTGCTACCGGCTCTGGTCGGAGGGCACGCAGGCCGCGCTCGTGCCGCAAACGGCGCCGGAAATCATGCACGCCGATCTCGCGCCGCTGGCCCTGGACTTAAGTTGCTGGGGTGCTGCCGACGCGGCGAGCTTGACTTGGCTCGATCCACCTCCCGCCGCGCCCCTCGCGCAGGCGCGCGACCTGTTGCGGCAGCTAGAGGCGATCGATGCGGCCAATCGCATCACCCCGCATGGCCGCGCGCTTGCCTCGGTAGGTGCGCATCCACGTCTGGCCCACCTACTCGTCAAATCACGAGAGTGGGGAGCGCCGCGCTTGGCCTGCGATCTGGCGGCGATATTGAGCGAACGCGATATCCTGCGGGCCGCGCCCGGCGCGCGCGACGTCGACTTGCGTCTACGCGTCGCCGTGATGCGCGGTGATGCGGGCGCGCTGCCTGCGGGGATCACCGCGGACGCTCGCGCGCTCGCGCAGGCGAAGCGCACCTCGGCCGACTGGCAGCACGATTTCGCCCGCGGTATCCAAGAGACTGTAGACCCGCACGACTTCACGGGGACCCTCTTGGCGCTGGCCTATCCCGACCGTGTCGGCCGCGCGCGCGGCGAAGCCGGCCGATACTTATTGGCGAACGGCCGAGGCGCTCATTTTGCCGAACCGCAGGCGCTCGCCAAAGCGCAGTTCATCGTCGCCGCAGCGCTCGATGGCGCGGAACGCGAAGCACGAATTTTTCTCGCGGCGCCGATCCGGCTTGCGGACCTCGAGCAACTGTTCTGCGCGCAACTCGCCGACCGCACCGAGATCGTCTGGGATGAATATGAGCAAGCGGTACGCGCACGGCGCGAGCGCCGCCTCGGCGCGCTGCTGTTGGAGTCGAGCGAGATTCGAAATCCGGATCCTCAGGCGCTCTTGAATGCCGCGCTCGCGGGCTTGCGCCAAATGGGCATCGGCGCATTGCCCTGGAATAAGAACCTGCGGCAATGGCAGGCGCGCGTCATGCTGATGCGGCAATACGAGGTGCCTGCGCCCGAACCTTGGCCTGACTTGAGCGATGCCGCGCTCGCGGCGACGCTCGAGGAGTGGGCACCACCTTGGATCTCAGGACTGGTGCGACGCGAGCATTTTGCAAGAATGGATTTGAACAATGCCCTGCGATCGCGTTTGTCCTATGCGCAGGGCGCGATCTTGGAGCGGGAAGCGCCGACGCATTTCGCCGTGCCGAGCGGCTCATCCATACCCATCGACTATTTGGACGGCGATGTGCCCACCCTGTCGGTGCGCCTACAGGAGATGTTTGGCCTTCAGGCGACGCCCAGCATCGCCCTCGGCCGTCTGCCGCTGCTGTTGAAACTGCTGTCGCCCGCCGGGCGGCCCGCGCAGATCACGCGTGACCTCGTGAGCTTTTGGAATCGCGGGTACCACGAAGTCAAGAAAGATCTCAAGGGGCGCTACCCCAAGCATTACTGGCCGGAGGACCCTTACACCGCGGCGCCCACCCGCCGTGCTCGGCCACGCTGATGTTCTCCTCCGGCGCATCCCCGGCGAGACTTCTGACGCACCGCGCCATCTTGAGTATAGCTGTGCCCGTCATGATCTCTAACGTGTCCACGCCGCTGATCGGCGTGGTGGACACCGCCGTGGTCGGCCAGATTCCGGATCCAGCCTACATTGGAGCCGCTGCCATCGGCGCATTGATATTTACCTTTGTGTTCTGGGGTTTCGGATTTTTGCGCATGGGCACCACAGGGTTGACCGCGCAGGCGCTAGGTCGCCGGGATGCCCAGGAAGTGGCCACCATATTGGGCCGTTCGCTCCTGATCGCTTTCGCAGCAGGCGGCGCGTTGATCCTATTGCAGTGGCCGATTCGTGAATCAGCGTTCGCAGCCGTTCATGCAAGTGCACGGGTGGAAGGCCTCGGGCGCGGTTACTTCGACATCCGCATCTGGGCGGCGCCTGCCACTCTGGCGAACTACGCACTGCTCGGTTGGTTCATCGGTCTTGGGCGCACCGACATAGGCTTGATCCTGCAGCTCATTCTAAATATCACCAATATGGCGCTGGACGTACTTTTTGTATTAGGCTTCGGGTGGGATGTGCGCGGCGTCGCATCGGGCACGCTCATCGCCGAAGTGTGCGCCGCCGTGATAGGAATTGGGATTGCGGTGCGCCACATGCGCGGCATGGGGAGCCATTGGAGCCTGCGCCGAGTGTTGGCGCCCGCCCAATTGAAGCGCACCATCGCCGTGAACCGCGACATCATGATTCGCTCGCTGGCGTTGATCGCCGCATTCCTGTGGTTTGCCTCGCAAGGGGCCCGCCAGGGAGACGTGATCCTCGCCGCAAACTCGATCCTGCTGCAGTTCATCTCCGTTGCCGCATTCTTTCTCGATGGACTGGCCTTCGCCACGGAAGCACTGGTCGGCCGCGCCATCGGCGCGGCCCATCGAGCCGNNCATCGAGCCGGTCTTGCTGCCGCCGTGAAGATGACGACGGCCTGGGCCGCAGGAACCGCCGTCATGATATCGGCCGTGTTTCTGTTGTGCGGCCCGTGGTTCATCGACTTTCTAACCGTGGATGCGGCCGCGCGCGCGGCCGCGCATACCTATCTGCCGTGGGCGGCCGGAGCGCCGTTGCTCGGGGTCTGGGCGTTTCAGCTCGACGGGGTGTTCATCGGCGCGGCGCAAACCGCCGACATGCGCAACGCAATGCTGATTTCGCTGGCGATCTTTCTCGTGGCGTGGTGGCTGCTTAGGCCGCTGGGGAATCATGGTTTGTGGGCAGCTTTCTATGTGCAGTACTTGGCGCGCACCGCGACGCTGCTTCGCTGCTATCCGAAACTCGTGCGCGCCGTGCCGGCTTGACGCGCGCGATGCCGGCATCTACCGCCCGGTGCCCATCGCAACAACCAAACGGCCGCGAATCTTGCCTTCGATCAGCGCGCTCGCGGCCGGAATAGCCTCGCCGAGCGCGATGCTCTTGCTCATCAGATCGAGCTTGGCAAGATCGATCGTGTGCGCGAGCCGCGCCCATGCCTCCTCACGTTCGTGCATCGGCTCAAAGACCGAGTTGATCCCAACCAGGGTTACTCCGCGCAGGATGAACGGCGCGACCGAGCCTGGAAAATCCATCCCTTGTGCAAGACCGCAGGCGGTCACTACGCCTCTTTCCATTGTCGCAGCACATACATTCGCCAGCGTATGGCTGCCAACGCTGTCCACGGCACCGGCCCAGCGCGCCTTGGCGAGTGGCTTTCCCGGCCCCGACAACTGCGCACGATTGATTATCTCGTCGGCGCCCAGTTCGTGAAGATAGCCGGCTTCCTCCGGACGCCCGGTGGAGGCGATAACGCGATAGCCGAGATGCCGCAAGATCAGGATTGCAACGCCGCCGACGCCGCCGCCGGCGCCGGTGACGATGATCGGACCCTTATCCGGAGTCACGGCGTGCCGCTCGAGTGCGATCACGCACAGCATCGCCGTGTATCCAGCCGTACCGAGCGCCATCGCATGGGCGGCATTTAGCCCTTCCGGCAAACGGACCAGCCAGTCGCCCTTCACGCGGGCACGCTCGGCCAGCCCCCCCCAATGTGTTTCGCCGAGGCCAAAGCCATTGATCAGTACCTGATCGCCGGGCTTGAATCGCGCATCGCCGCTGTCCACGACGCTACCCGCCAGATCGATTCCCGGAATCATGGGAAAAGTTCGCGCGATGGGTGCCTTGCCGGTGATGGCGAGCCCGTCCTTGTAGTTGAGCGTCGAATGGCTGACTCGCACCGTCACGTCGCCCTCGGGAAGCGCACCGTCGTCGATATCCGCAATCCGTGCTCGCGAGGTTGGGCCATCTTTCTCTATCAGAATTGCTTGGAACATCGCCGTGACTCCACTGCTCGAGCGCCGAATCCGCCGGAACACGCGCCGCGCGTGACTTCGACGATAATAGAGCATTGTGGATTCAGGCGTCTCGGGGGCAGGAAGGTGACAATCCATCTGGCGCGGCCGCAGTCGCAGGGCGATTGGACCCAAGCGCGTCAACTCATTGAACAGTACGCCGCATCTCTGAAGTTAGACCTGTCGTTTCAGGACTTCGCGCACGAAGTGGAGCATCTTTCGAGCGAATATGCGCCGCCCATGGGAGATTTCCTGCTCGCGGTGGAGCAGAGCATTTATTTAGGCTGTGTCGGCCTGCGGCAATTTTCCGCGGGCGTCGGTGAAATAAAACGCCTGTATGCGATTCCCGCTGCCCGAGGACGTCGGGTCGGGCGCTTGCTGGCCGAAGGCATCGTCGCCGCGGCCGAGGAGCTTGGATACGCCCAGCTGCTTCTGGATACGCTTCCTTCCATGCAAGAGGCTCAGTCCCTGTACGAGTCCATGGGATTCACGCCGACTCCGGCGTATCGGTTCAATCCGGTGCCCGGGACGGTTTTTCTAAAATTGTCGCTCCGGTGACGCCTTCCGCGGCCTCGAGTCCCGGCGTGCGCCAGCCGCTGCGCACTCCCCAGAAGTAAAAAACCAGCGCGGCCAGCGCGACGCACAGCTGGTCCCAACCGTAAGCGATGTAGCCATGCCCTTCGAACTCTTTGCTGCCGGCCCAGGACAATGCGATGAGGACCGCCAGGTAGGCGATCAACCACCAAGCGCCCCGAAGTTGTCGGCCGAAATCCCGCCAACCGGCCTTGCCCTGGTAGTACAGATAGACCGGCATCGGCAGTATCAATAGCAGCATGATCTGGCCGGTGTGCGGCCAGCGCGCCCAGAACAGCATCAGCGTGGCGAGAACGAATGCCATCGGTGCCAGAATTTCCAGGCCCGGCACGCGCAGCGGCCGGTGCAAGTCCGGAGCCGTGCGCCGCAGCACCATGACGCTGATCGGCACCACCAGGTACGTGATGATGGTGGCGACCGAGATTACCGCCGCGAGCTTGCCCCAACCGCGGAAGAAGAACAGGAAGATGAAAGACACCGCAAGGTTGAACCACATCGCCGGGCGCGGGATGCCGAATCGCGGATGCACGCGGCCGAATACCTTGGGAAAAGTGTCGCTGCGCTCCATGGCGTAGATCATGCGCGCGGTGGTGGCCGTGTATGTGGTGCCGGTACCGCTCGGGCTGACGAAGGCATCGGCGTATAGCAAGATAGCGAGCCAGTTCAGATTCAATGCCAGCGCCAACTGCGCGAAAGGCGAGCTATATTCCAGCGCCGCCCATCCCTGGTGCAGGTGTTCGGGCGCCACAGTGCCGAGGAAGGCGACCTGCAACATGAGATAAACCACGGTACTCAGCGCGATCGAGCCGAAGATCGCAAAGGGCACGCTGCGCCCTGGGTTGCGCGCCTCGCCGGCGAGGTTCACCGGGCTCTGGAAACCGTTGTAGCTGAATACAATGCCGCTGGTGGCCACCGCGGTGAGGATGGCGGCAAGGTTGCCGACGTGCCGGCCGCCGTGGATGCCCACGTGGAAATTCTCCCAATGGAAGCCGGTGCACACCAGCGCGATAGCGGTGGCCGCCGGCACGATGAGCTTGAAAAAAGTGATGGCGCTGTTGGTGTCGGCAAAAACTTTTACGCTCCAGAAATTAAGCAGGAAATAAATCACCACCAGCACGGCGGAGATGGACAGTCCCGGCACCGTCAATTCGCCCTGGCCATTGGCGGCGTGCACAAACAGTTGGTGCGCCCAAACCCAGGGCCAGGAACTCATGTACTGCACTGAAGCCTCGGCCTCTACCGGGATCACCGACACGATGGCGATCCAGGCCGCCCAACCGGCGACGAAACCGACCAACGAGCCATGTGAATAGTGTCCGTAACGCACCGCGCCGCCGGACTCCGGAAACATGGCGCCCAGCTCAGCGTAGGTAAAGGCGACGAACAGGATAACCACCGCGCCGATGATCCAGGCGTAGACCGCACCAGGACCCGCCAGCTGCGCGGCGCGCCAGGCGCCGAACAGCCACCCCGAGCCGATGATCGAGCCCAAACCGGTGAACATAAGGGCGATGGCACCGACATCGCGCCGGATCGCATTTTCATTGGACATGCATTTTTCTCCCTAGGCTCGACTGTAACGGATTGCCCGGAACTGAGCGATACGGCTTCTTGCTACGCCGGACGCTTGCGCGTTCAATGAATCCAGATGGTAGTCGTCCCCGAATACTTCGGTGAGAGTGTTCTATGCCGCAAACCGCCCTAAGAATCCTGTTTTCTTGCATCTTGCTGTCGCTGCTGCTTTACAGCGCCTGGGCAGCCGTTCAACAGCCCGTGTGGCAGTGGGGCGCCCTCACCGGCCCCGACCGCTATTGGAACATCGCCATGTCGGCGTACGTCCTGCTGCAGCTTTTCCGATTGCGGCCGGAGGAGCCCGCCTCGGGCATTCTCACGGCCCGGAATCCTTGAAGAACCATCCCTGATGCAGTGGATACGCGGCCCGATTCTGGGACCGCTTGTCGCGTTGCTGCGCCAAGGCATCACGCCGGAGCGCCTCGCGCTGTGTGTGGCTCTCGGGATCGCCATCGGCAACATTCCGATACTCGGCGTATCCACCATTCTATGCGCCGCGATCGCGCTGATATTTCGTTTGAACTTGCCGGCGATTCAAATCGCGCAGTGGGCGATGGCGCCCACGCAATTGCTGCTGATAATCCCCTTCGTGAGGCTCGGCGAATGGCTTTTGCGGGCTCCCGTGCAACCCGTATCGATCAAAGCGGGACTGGCATTGATGTCGCAAGGCGTCGGACGCGCGGTCATCGTTCTGTGGGACGCCATCGTGCACGCAACTTTCGCCTGGTTGCTGGTCGCACCCTTGGCCATTTTCTTGTTGTACAAATGCCTGACTCTCGTGTTCCGCCGTGCGGCCGCGCAAATCTCCTACGGACAGAAGTAACGCCCACGAACACCGCCGCACGGCCTACCGATTGGATGGCGAAGCATTTTTTTACCGGCGGCATCATGCCGAGCGACGATCTTTTGCTGTACTTCAAGAATGATCTGCGCATCTTGGAGCACTGGCAGGTAGACGGCCGCCATTACAGTCAAACCAGCGAGCAGTGGCTGCAGAACATGGATAATCACCGCACCGAGATCGAGCCGATTCTGGCAAGGACTTACGGCGCAGAGCACGTGCGCCGCTGGTGGGTGTACTGGCGGGTGTTCTTCATGTCCTGTGCGGAATTTGCCAAATCGGCCTCATAGGCCGTCCAGCGACAATTGGCCGCCCACCCCGGCCGGCACTCGAAACGCCTTGGTGTTGAGATCCAATTGACGGCGGCGATTCAATTTGAAGCGACGGCACGCAATGTCGAAGCGCTGCGCCAGAAGCTGGGCTTCGACACCGTGCCCCTTGAAGCGGGCGCCAAATCGCGGATCGTTGAGTTCCCCGCCGCGCATGGCGCGAATTCTGGACAGGACATGCTCGGCGCGCAGCGGCACATGCGTTCGCAGCCAGGACTCGAACAGGTCCTTGACCTCATAGGGCAAGCGCAGCAGCACATAACCCGCGACATCGGCGCCGGCGCCGGCTGCCGCCTCGAGGATTTTTTCAAGTTCGTGGTCGTTGAGTGCCGGAATCATCGGCGCCGCCAGCACACCGACCGGAACTGACGCCTTGGCGAGCCCGGCGATGGCCTTCAACCGGGCGCTGGGCGAGGGTGCGCGCGGCTCGAGGCCGCGCTTCAGCTCATCGTCCAGCGTCGTCAAACTGACCATGATGTAGCACAGGCGCTCCTTCGCCATCTCTTGCAGCAGGTCCAGGTCCCGCAACACCAGGTGACTTTTGGTGATGATGGTGACCGGATGGCGAAAGCGCCATAGCACCTCGAGCAGCTGGCGCGTGACCCGGCGCTCGCGTTCGATGGGTTGATAAGGATCGGTGCTCGCCCCGAGATGAATCGTGTCGGGGCGGTAATTGCGCTTCGATAGCTCGCTCTCGAGAAGCTCCGCCGCGTTCGTCTTGTAGAAGAGCTTGGTCTCGAAATCCAGGCCGGCCGACAGATTGATGTAGGCATGCGTCGGGCGGGCGTAGCAGTAAATACAACCATGTTCGCATCCTCGGTACGGGTTGATCGATTGGTTGAATGGAATGTCCGGCGAGCTATTGTGGGAGATGATGCTGCGCGCGACTTCGGCCCGGATCTCGGTGGCCGGCGCGCGGATCTCTTCCTCCCGCCACCAGCCGTCCTCGGTCGCCTCGACGTGCCGCGACTCGAAGCGGCCCTCGCGGTTGTCCCCCGTGCCCCGTCCTTTGATAGGCGATTGCATCGCCGTTACTGTACGTATATACAGTTACAAAATCAATCAGGTGCTGCACCCATGCTCGCAGCGGTCCCTTTCGATCTGCAGCGTCGCATGATCGATATGGAAGCGCTGCTTGAGCCGCGGTGTCAGGGTGCCCAATAGGGCTTCTTCGGCGCCGCGATCGGGTACGACGAGGTGCGCAGTCAGGGCGACGCTCGTCGTGCTGAGAGCCCAAATATGCAGGTCATGCACGTCGGTCACGCCGCGCTGACCGGCCAGAAACGACATCACTGCCGAGGAATTGACGCCCGCCGGCACGCCATCGAGGGACAGATGCACGGAATCCCGCAATAGGCTCCAGGTGCTCACCAAGATCGCACCGACTATCACCAGGCTCACTACAGGATCCAGCCAGTTCCAGCCAGTGAACACAATGAGCGCACCAGAAACCAGCACGGCCGCCGCCATCGCCGCGTCTCCCAACATGTGGATGTACGCACTGCGTCTGTTCAAGTCATGCTGATGCCCCGCATGCAGCATCCAGGCACAAAGACCGTTAAGCACGATGCCCACGCCGGCGACGCCCATGACCGTTGCACCGGCGACCGCCGGTGGCACCGCAAGACGGCTGACCGCCTCCCAGGCAATGGCGCCACAGGCCATTAGCAACAACACGGCATTCGCCAGGGCGGCCAACACCGAGGAACGCCCTAGTCCGTAGGTGAACCTGGCGCCCGGCGGGCGGCGCGTCAAGAACATAGCCGTCCAAGCGCCGAGCAAGCCCAACACGTCGCTTAAGTTATGACCGGCGTCGGCAATCAAGGCGACCGAGTTCGACAGGAACCCAAAACCGCCTTCGACGACCACAAATACCAGGTTGAGCAAAACCGCGAGGCCCATCCGGGTATTGATGCTCTGCGACCCCAAGCCATGGGCGTGCCCATGTCCATGCTCGTGCTCGTGCTCGTGCTCGGATGAATGCGAACTATGATCGTGCGGTTCCATCGATCCTATTATCCTTCAATTGTTGGAGCGGGCGCGGCGCGAGTCTCTTAAAGCCCGAGGTCGCTGAGCGAAGCGTGATCGTCGGGGCGGCGGCCCGCCGGCCAATGGTATTTGCGCTCGCTTTGGGTAATCGGCAGATCGTTGATGCTGGCGATGCGCAGGCGCATGAGGCCATGCTCATCGAATTCCCAGTTCTCGTTACCGAAACTGCGAAACCACTGGCCGCTGTCGTCGTGCCACTCGTAGGCAAACCGCACGGCAATACGATTCTCCGCGTACGCCCAGATTTCCTTGATCAGGCGATAGTCGAGCTCGCGCGACCACTTGCGGGTGAGGAACGCTTGAATGGCCTCGCGGCCCTGCAGAAATTCCGCCCGGTTGCGCCAGCGGCTGTCCACCGTGTACGCAAGCGATACTCGCACGGGATCGCGAGTGTTCCACGCGTCCTCCGCCACGCGCACTTTTTGCGTCGCGGTGACCAGGCTGAAAGGGGGCAGGGGTGGTCGATCCATGAAGTTTCTTGCCGGTTGATAAAGCGGCCCTACGGCCACATAGCGGTCTATTGTACCTCGGGTGGTACCTTGGGTAGCGCCTCAGCGGAGCGGCGGAACGATGAGCTGCAGCGCACGGCACGCGCCGCGCAACGCGACCGCGGAACAGCTGCGCGGCGCCAGATCGCGATCGAGGCAGACTCGCACTTCGCGCAACCGCGGCGCGCTCTGCCCGCTACAGGTCACCACGACGGCGGTTGCCGGCATTCGCGGATTTGCGCGTAAGAATGCCGCGGCGATGGCGGCCGTCGGTTGCTCGGTCGCCACGGTGGGGCGCAGCAGTGGCGGCGGAATGACAATGCTCGCATAGGCGCGCCGCACGAGGGCAAAGAACTGCGCCGGTTGCAATCCACTACAGCTGCCGTGCGCAGACCATTCGTGGTACACGAGCGCGCGCGACGGCATCAGGTCGGCAATGCCCTGCACCACATCGTCGGGGACTGGGACGTGCACGTCGCAGTATTCCGGCCATCCGCCTTCGTTCTGCGGCCACAGGCCATGAACGATGAAGCCATAACGCCGCGGGCCGCCGCACTCGGCAGCGGCCGGCGACGCAAGGCAAAACGCCGGAGACCAGGACAGCGACAGCACGTAATAGTCGAATTCACCGGGTGTGCCGCCGCTCCGGCCGCGATGACGGGCCGCCACGGCGCCCGATGCACACAACAGCACCACGGCGAGAAGTGCAACCCATCGCCGGCTACGAATGAGCACTCAAGAACGTCTCTACCAGCGGCGCCACCAGATCCGGCCTTTCGATATGCAACATATGTCCCGCACCCGCAACGCGCGCAAATTCAATCCCCGGCATGATCGAGCGAAAGGCAGTCATGCTGCCATCGGCGCCCAGGTTGGGAAGATGTTCCGACTCCTCTCCCAGCATCAACAAGACCGGTGCCCGTATTTCACGCCAGCACGCCTCCGCGTCCTCGCGCTTGTAGAGCACCGGATTCACGCGGCGGTGGCGCGCATCGCCCAACAATCGCACTCGGCCGTTTGCCTCGAGCTTACCCCAGGCCGCCGCCACAAATGCGGCGCACGCGCTAGAAACCTTGGGATAACGCGCACGAACGATGGCCGCGAGTTGTTCGAACGAATCATATTCTTTGAGCGCAGGAGTGACCTTGAGCTCATCCAACCATTTGCGCTGGCGGCCCGGCGCCTGTTGCGGTGAGGTGCGCGGCAGTCCGATTCCTTCCATATTCACGACGCACCGAACTCGTTCGGGGCGAATGCCTGCATACAGACTGGCAATATTGCCGCCCATGCTGTGGCCGACAAGCGGCGCGGGCACGCCGGGCGAGAGTTGGTCGAGCAGCGCATCGAGATCGGCGAGATAGTCCGGAAACCAGTAGCCATCCTGGGGCCACTCGCTGCGCCCGAAGCCGCGCCAATCGAGCGCCGCCAGCGGCCAGTCACGCTGGAACGCGTCTACCATGAACTGGAAGGTGTCGCCGGTATCCTGCCAACCATGCAGCAGAAATACCGGCAACACAGCGGCCGAGGGCTCCGGCCCCCAACGCGTCAGATGGATATCGAGACCGCGTAGTCGAAGTGTTTCATGCCGCGGCGCACGCCGCACTTGGTACGCCGTCACAATGTCAAATCAGTGCAAGCCGCTGCCGAGCAAAGCCCCCACCACGCCGCCGATCAGGCCGCCGACCGCGGCGGCCACCGCCACGGCTGTTTGTGGTGGACGGTCTACGCCCTTGGGCGAAGGACCGCTTCCCGATCCGGTTCCGGTCCCTGTGCCTGTGCCCGTCCCGGTGCCGGTGCCGGTGCCGGATCCAGGGTTGGCCGGTTTACTGGGGTCGTGTCCGTTTGCCATGTATCCAACTCCTAAGGTTTGCCATGAGGCCGTGCTTACATACACGCAAGCAGCACCTCGCTGCAAGACCCGTCGCTGTTTGCCGTTCAACCGCGCCTCGGCGCAAGATCCGAGCAATGTTAGGAGACCGCATGGGGCCTTATCGCGTGCTGCGCACCTTGGGGGTAGGCGGCATGGGTGAGGTATACCTCGCCGAGCGGGCGGACGCCGAGTTCGATCAGCAGGTGGCCATAAAAGTGGTGCACAGCGGCGCGCTTGCGCGCGGGGTCCAGTCGCGGCTCAAGATCGAGCGCCAAATCCTCGCGCAGCTCGATCATCCGAATATCGCGCACCTCCTGGACGGCGGCACTTTACCGGACGGTACGGCGTACATCGTCATGGAGTATGTCGACGGCATTCCCATCGACGCCTTCTGCGATTCGAACCGTCTCGACATAGCCGCTCGGCTCAGGTTATTTCAGACTGTTTGCGCCGCAGTGCATTACGCGCACCAAAACCTCATCGTCCATCGAGATCTCAAGCCGTCGAACATATTGGTGACCGCGGCCGGCGCGCCAAAATTACTTGATTTCGGCATCGCAAAGCTGCTGGACGACCGCCAAGCAGGACAACACACGCTAGCCGTCACCCATGCGGATATTCGGGTTATGACACCCGACCACGCGAGCCCTGAGCAAGTCCGCGGTCAAGCGATAACCACGTCCAGCGATGTCTACGTATTGGGAGTGCTGCTCTATAAGTTGTTGACCGGAACCAGTCCCTTTGTAATCCCATCGATGCGCCTGACGGACATCGAACGCGCGATATGCGAAAAGGATCCACCGCCGCCCAGCGCGGCGGTGAATCATGCCGACCCGGCAGACGCCCTTAGCATCGCGGAGGCCCGAAACACCAACAGCAATCGCTTACAACGAATCCTCAGGGACGACTTGGACAATATCGTGTTCATGGCCATGCGCAAGGAACCCGACCGCCGCTATAGCTCTTCGCAGCAAATGGCAAGCGATATCCAGCGCTACCTCGACGGCATGCCGGTCATCGCGCGCCGCGACACCCTGTCGTATCGCGCCGCAAAGTTCGTGAGGCGTCACTGGCTGCCGGTGGCGGGCGGCGCGAGCGTGTTCGCGCTGGTGATTGCTTTTGCAACTACAACGTACGTGCAGTCCTTGCGTATTGCGGCCGAACGCGACCGAGCCGCGGAGCAACGCGAGCTTGCCGATCGCGAGCGGGTTCGCGCAGGGGAAATATCGAGCTTTCTGGTCAATCTCTTCAAGCTGTCGGATCCGCAGGAGAATCGCGGCAACCAAGTCACCGCGCGAGAACTATTGGATTCGGGCGCGAAGCGTCTGCAAGCCGGGCTGCAAGATCAACCCGCGACCAAATCAGCGCTCCTGGCAACGGTCGGCGCCGTGTACGACAGCCTCGGGCAGTACCGCGACGCGCTGCCTATATTGACCGAGTCCTTGACGCTACTGCCGCAGTCGCACGATAGATCGCGCATCGATACGTTGTTGGAGTTGAGTCGCGCTCGCGTCGGCGCCGGCGATTTGACCGGCGCCGAAGCACCGGCACAGGAGGCACTGCGTCTTGCGCAGACCAACTTCGGCGCGGCAAGCCAGGAGTCCGGATTGGCTCTCTGGGCCTTCGGCCGTCTTAGGCACCAACAAGGTCAATTCAACGAGGCCAAGGATCTTTACAAGCGCGGCCTCGATATTCTAGAAACCACGTCTGCCCCGTCGACCGATGTCTCGGCGCTGCTGGACGACCTTGCGCAGGTTTACGCGCGTGAGCAGCAATGGGGTCTCGCCAAGCAAACCTACGAACGAGCATTGGAAGTGGATCGGCGGGTTCTCGGCGACGATCATCCGCGTATCGCCATGCATTTGAATAATTTGGCGATCGTCGCACAGAATTTGGGTGACCTAAAGCAAGCCGAGACTCTATACCGCGATGCGATCCACCGTATGGAACGCGCCTACGGCGAACGCCATCCGGAAACCATCGGCGCAATAGACAATTACGGGCTGCTGTTGCAGAGGGAAGGCCGGCTGGCGGAGGCGGAACCCCTGTTGCGCAGCGCGCTTGCTTTAACTCTGTCGCTGTACGGACCCGACCACTACACGACCGGATACGCCCGCGTGAGTCTGGCGATGCTATTGCACGACAAGGGAGATTTATCGGGGGCGGAAAACGAGTTCCGCCAGGCACTCGCCGTCTACGACAAGTCCTTGCCTGCCAATCATCAATATCGGGCTTCGCTGCTCATGCATTTCGCGCGTCTTTTGGTGGATCGCGGCAAGCTGGATGAAGCTTTGGCGTTGAGCGAGCAATCGCTCAAGATTTGGACGGCGACCGCACCCAAGTCCAGTCCGTCCACGGCGCAGGCGCACGCCATTCATGCCGATGTTCTTGCCCACCTCGGCCGATCGCGCGAAGCGGCAAATGAGCTCGCCGCCGCGGTGCCGGTCCTCCTCAAAGCCCGAGGTGCGGACGACCCGGTGGTGCGCCGCGCGCAGAACTGGCTAAGCAGCGTGCGCCCGCAGCCGCTGAAGACCGCCAGCACCTCGCATTAGGAGCGCTGCGCTATCCGCCGCCCAAGAAAATTTTGTAGACCGGATTGTCGGTCTCTTCGGTGTATGCGTACTGCAAATCGGCAAGGTGCAATAGAAAATCGGTGCGCGTATCGGGCGCCACTTGGATGCCGGCGAGCACCCGGCCGTAGTCCGATCCGTGATTGCGATAGTGGAATAGACTGATATTCCAAGTCGAGCCGATCGCCTGCAAAAACTTCAGCAACGCGCCCGGACGCTCCGGAAACTCGAAGCGATACAAGCATTCGTGCGCAAGGCCGCGCGCGTGGCCGCCCACCATGTACCGAACATGCAGCTTGGCCATCTCATTGTCGGTCATGTCGCGCACGGCAAAGCCGGCCCCGCAGATCGTCGTTACCAAGGAATCTCGTTCGACTTTACCTTGGGCAAGCGCCAGTCCCACGAATATCTGCGCCGTCTGCAGGTCTTCGTACCGGTAATTGAATTCGGTGACGCTGTGTTTTCCCAAAAGCTCGCAAAACCGCAGAAACGATCCCGGTGCCTCCGGAATCTCCACGGCCAGGAGCGCCTCACGCTGCGCGCCTATGTCGGCGCGCTCGGCAACGTGCCGTAGGCGGTCGAAATTCATGTTGGCGCCGCTGTTGACCGCGATCAACGTGCGCTCCTTGCAATTCTCTCTTGCCACATACTTCTTGATGCCGGCGACCGCCAACGCCCCGGCAGGTTCGGCGATCGAGCGGGTGTCTTCGAAAATGTCTTGGATGGCAGCGCACATCTGGTCGGTGGTCACCAAGACGATTTCATCGACGTAGTGCTTGGCAAGTCGAAAAGTTTCCTCTCCCACCCGGCGCACGGCCACGCCGTCCGCGAACATGCCGACCCGATTCAGCGTCACGCGCTTGCCGGCGCGCAGCGATTCGTACATCCCAGCCGCATCTTCGGGCTCCACGCCGATGATCTTGATGCGCGGGTACAGCGACTTCGCATAAGCGGCAATGCCGGCTACCAGGCCGCCGCCACCGATCGGCACGAAAATCGCGTCGATGCCGTCGCCATGCCGCTGGCGCAGGATCTCCATGGCGATCGTGCCTTGTCCTGCGATCACATCGGGGTCATCGAAGGGGTGCACGAACACGAGCCCGCGTTCACGCGCAAGCTCGGTCGCGTATTCGTAGGCATGATCATAGTCGTCGCCGCGCAAGACTATTTCGCCGCCCAGATCCGCTACCGCCCGCACCTTGATTTCAGGCGTGCTCAGGGGCATGACGATGACGGCGGGAATTCCCCGCGTGCGCGCGCCGAGGGCGACGCCTTGAGCATGATTGCCGGCGGAGGCGCAAATGACGCCGCGCTGCGCGCTGATCGGCGAGAGTTGCGCGATCTTGTTGTACGCGCCGCGAATCTTGAAGGAGAACACCGGCTGTAGATCTTCGCGCTTGAAAAAAACGCGATTGTTCAGCCGGCTCGACAGCCGCGCCGCCAGCTCCAGGGCAGTCTCGATGGCAACGTCGTACACCTTCGCTTTGAGTATTCGTTCTACGTAGTTTTCTTGCATGAGCCGCTTTTTGTTGACCGCGCCTACATTAGCTCATGCGGCAGCCCAGGGGTATGCTTGGTCCGTATTGTGAGGCGGTCCACACGCCGTGCGAGCGGCGCTTTGATCCGGACCTGAATTGGGTAACATGCAGCGTATGCGGAATTTCACGTTTTGGCTCCTGGGATTGCTGCTGGCGTCGCCGGCTGCTTACCCGCTCTCGGGAAAGGTGGTCGCGACCGACAACGTCAAGGCGCGGCTCGTCAGCGAAGTAAAAAGCGTCGGCCCCGGGCAAGTGTTTTGGGTCGCCCTTGAGCTTGAAATTCGCGATGGCTGGCACACCTACTGGCGCAACCCGGGCGATTCCGGACAGGCGACGAAACTCGCGTGGACTCTCCCTGCCGGATTCTCGGCGGGAGATATCCTCTGGACAACGCCGCACCGCTTCGAGCTTCCGCCGTTGGTGAATTACGGCTACGCCAAGCATGCCGTTCATCTGGTTGAGATTACCGCGCCCAAAACACTCAAGCCCGGTCCGCCGATAGCGCTGTCGGCGAAAGCCAGCTGGTTGGTGTGTTCCGACATCTGCATTCCCGAAAGCGCTTCTTTACAATTGAATCTACCGTTCAGCGCCGGTGATGGGGCAATCGACTCCGCCGACGCGCCGCTCTTCACCGCGGCGCGCAGCGAGCTGCCGAGTGCGGCGCCCGCCGCAACCACCGCACGAATTCAGGGCGGCCGGCTGGTGATCCAGCTCGGACACGAATGGGGTGCGACGCTGTCGCAAATCAAGTCATTGGCTTTCTTTCCCTACGACGAAGGCGGTATCGAGTACGCGGCGCCGCAAACCCTCACTCGTAGTGAAGCCGGCATTGAACTCGCGATGAAGCTCGGCTACCAGCCCCCGAAGACGGGAACCGTGCGCGGCGTCCTGGTCGCCACCGAGAAGAACGGATCCGACTTGGTCGCCGTGCCGATGGAAATTGCTGCAAGCCTCACGGGTGTCGGCGGTGCAGCGCATGCCGGCGCGATCCCGCGCTTCGCTCCGGTGGCGGGGGCAACGGCTGCGAATCCTGCGGTGCCGGCTCTGCCCGTGCTGCTGCTGTTCGCCGTTCTGGGCGGACTCATACTGAATTTGATGCCATGCGTATTTCCGGTGCTGTCGATTAAGGCCATCGGACTGGTCGAACAAGCGAAAAAACACCCGGCGGCGGTCCGCGCCAAGGGCTTGGTATTCGCAGCCGGGGTTATCAGCTCCATGCTGAGCCTCGCCGCGGTATTGCTGGCGTTGCGCGCCGGTGGTGAGCAAATCGGCTGGGGCTTCCAATTGCAGTCGCCGCTGTTCGTGACGCTGATGGTGTACCTGCTGCTGGCGGTGGGCTTGAATTTGTCGGGTGTCTTCGAGATCGGCGGCGGACTTGCAGGTGTCGGCGACGAATTGACCCGGGGCGAAGGCTATCGCGCGGCGTTTTTCACGGGTGTTCTGACTACCCTGGTCGCGACCCCCTGTACGGCACCGTTCATGGCGGCTGCCGTGGGGGCAGCGCTCACCCAGTCGCCGAGCATCGCCCTCGGAATTTTTGCAGCCTTGGGCGTGGGTCTCGCGCTGCCCTATCTGTTGTTGTCGTTCGCTCCATGGTTGCGCCGCGCGCTGCCGAAACCAGGCGCGTGGATGGACACCTTGAAGCAAGTGTTCGCTTTTCCGATGTATGCATCCGCGGCATGGCTGTTGTGGGTGCTGGCACAGCAGAGTTCCTCCGGCTTGGCCGCCGCATTGGCCGGCGTGATTCTCATCGCGCTGGCTGCGTGGGCCTATCAAAAATCCAAACACAGCTCCACCGGCGGCCGCCTGACGGCACTCATCGCCGCCGCTCTTGCCGGTCTGACCGCCATCATGCTGCCCGTCCGGTTTGGAAGTATCGCGGCAACGCCGCTCGATGCGCCGGCGGCGGCTGCGCACGCGACGGATGAATGGCAACCGTACGACGCCGCGCGCCTCGCCGAACTCAAGGACGCGGGCCGCCCCGTACTGGTCAATTTCACGGCCAGCTGGTGTCTGACCTGTCTCGTCAACGAACGCAACGCATTTGCCGACTCAGCCGTGCAAAAGGTTTTTCACGACAAGGGCGTTGCGCTGATGAAGGGCGATTGGACCAACCGGGACCCGGCAATAACCAAGGCATTGGCTGCCTTTGGCCGCGCCGGTGTTCCCCTCTACGTGGTGTACAACTCGAAACCAGGGTCTGCCGAACCCGTGGTGCTGCCGCAGATCCTCACCGCCAGCATCGTGCAAGGCGCTTTCGCCGAGTTGCCCAATCGAGATTCTCAATAGTCCGTTTATAAGGCATGCTGCAAGCATGGCCTCGGACAACGCCACCACCATTTCAGTGATCGATTTTCGCCGCCACAGCATGGTGCTGCAATGGCATGCGCTTGGCGGTACCTGGACCGCCTATGACGAACCGCCGCCGCTGGTGCACGGCATCGCCCTAATTCGCGCGTCACAGCCGAATGTTTGCCTGTACGCCCAAGCAGGACGGTTGCGCCTTCAGGTCGGCCCCAATCAATACGCGTTGTCGGAAAACTCACCGCGTATTACCTGCAGTCGCGGCCTGGCAAGCTTTGGATTCCGCCGGCGTTTTACCGTCGAGTCGAGCACGGGCGGCGTGCTGTTTAGCTACGCTTATTGGACGAATCAAGGTCGAGATTTCTTCCGCTGGCTGGCGGCCAAAGCAGAAGATCCGGATTGGCGCGTCGCAAGCGGGCGCAAATGGTCGGAGGGCGTGGCCAGCGCCGAGCTGCGAACGGACTAGCGGCCGGCAGACGCGCAGCCTTAACGCGGCAACAGGCCGGCCAGTTCCAGCTCGGTCAAATTGCGCCACTCACCGGCGCCCATGGTTCCCAGGTGAATATTGACGATGCGTACGCGTTGCAGGCGCTGCGCCTTATAGCCCAGCGCGGAGCACATGCGGCGAATCTGTCGGTTGAGGCCCTGGGTCAGAATCATGCGAAAAGTAAGCTGATTCACCCGGCTTACCCTACAGGGCTTGGTCATCTGACCCCTAATTTTGACGCCGCTGGCCATCATGCTCAGCGACAAATCGGTGATCGGACGATCCACCGTGACGAGATATTCCTTCTCGTGATCATTTTCCGAACGCAGGATCTCGTTGACGATGTCGCCGTCGTTGGTCAGTAGTATCAGCCCTTCCGAATCCTTATCCAGGCGTCCAATCGGAAATATGCGTTCGGCGTGGCCGATCAAATCGATGATGTTGTCCTTAATGTGCGCTTCCGTGGTGCAGGTAATGCCGACTGGCTTATTGAGGGCAATGTAAATCTGCCTCTTGCGCGGCTGGATCGGGTTGCCGTCGACGCGAACCTCATCGCCGTCAGCGACCTGAGTACCCAACGTCGCTCGCACCCCGTTGCAGGTGATGCGACCGCCCTCAATCCATTTATCCGCCTCGCGGCGTGAACAGGCTCCGGTTCCGCTGATATATTTATTGAGCCTCAAGGGATTCCCCACGCATCGATCAAGCTAGGATCGTCCTCGCAGAAATCCGCCGACTTGTTTTGCCAGACTCCTGGCGGCCGACTCGAACAGGTCTTCCGCGCCGTCGGCGGCATCGACGAACTGCGCGTTGGGCAGCAGTCCTTTTGTGCGCTGCATGGCATCCGGCGAATCGAGCTTACTTCGCAGCACAAGGCTCTTTTGCTTGACGATCGGCATGTGTTCCAGCGGCGGGATGGCTATGAGTACCAAGCGCCGGACGAGCTCGGGCCGAGCGACGCTAAGCGCGACGGCAACCTCCGCCCCCTGTCGATATCCCAGTACGTCGATCTGATGTAAACGCAAGTTAGTCGCAAGATCCGCAATTGCCGAGGCGGCGGCGGCGGCACTCGCGGTAGGCGGCGGATCCGATTCGCCGCAACCGGGCAGATCGGGCGCATAGACTGAACGCTCATCGGCAATCTCCGGCAGGAATCGGTCGAAGGTGCGGCTCGATGCCTCGCGCGGGTGCAGGCAAAATAGAGTCACCTGCTCATCGAAGCCGCCGGTCATCGGAAATGCGGTTCGGACATGCAATTGCCCGAACTTGCAGTCGAAATACGCTCGTCGAGTACGGACCTCCAGCGGCGCCATTGCGGATGACATTGCATGCTTGACCATAGACTCCAAGGATACTCGTTTGTGCACAGGCTTCGTTCGCCCGCTCCTCCGGAGCAACTATCTGTTGCGCTTTTGCTACATTAAATTTTTGACTTCTTCGCAATAAAGCTAGATTCCATGATGTCTCGCGACTAGAGTGTTGCTCCGACGCAATACGATTCCTGGGAAGTAAAAAGGGACCGATCATCGCGAGAGCGCGAGCACAATGGCTCCGCGAGTAGGCATGGGGAATTGGAAGCCGGGCAGCGCCCGGCTTTTTTATTTACGGGACGCGATCCCAAACGCGCGACATCGTGAATCCGCTGGAGCGTCCGCCTTTGAAGCCCACGACTTCCACCAGCCGCCGGCCGTCCGCTGACACACTGTATCGTTGGTCGTACGGCGGCTGATCGTCATCAGGATCGGTGGACCGGACGACCAGGGTCTTACCTTCCCACCCGCAAACCGGCGGCGGCAGGTCGCGTCCTCGCGGAGCATCGCGCCCTTGCGGCATTTCGTCGCTTCCGGTCGGGCCGCCTAAACGACGCCGACCCTTCTTTGCTTCGGCGGGCTGGAACACAATGTTCCTGCCCTCGGACGTAAAGGCGACAACCCCTGCAATTTGCTTGATTTGAAGTTCCTTGCCCGGCCAACGCAAGCCGGCGCCCAAGACGCCGATGGAGGGAGTTGCAGGACCGATGGGGCCGGCTGCGCCGCTCGCGGGTCCGCCGCGCCGGCCGCCCCGGCCGCCCGGAGCGCCGCCACTTTGGCTATTTGCCGCCGCCGCCCCGGTCTGACTCTCCGTCAACCGCAATGGGTCATCGCTATCCGCCTCATTGAGCTTCCAGTTTCCCGTGAAGTCCACGCCGGCAGGAGGAGCGAGCGCCAGCTTGTCACTCGCGCACGCCGCAAGTAACAGCGCTGCTAGAATCACCGCAATTCGCATGAAAGACCTCGTATGAGCTCGCGCGGCAACGATCCGAATCCGACAAGCTTATAATGAAGGCCGACCCCGCAGGCAAATGGTTGGGGCCCTTTGGCGACGCTCAGGGTCTGCAAGCCCTCAGCCGGTTGAGCGCTGCACTCCGGGAACCGCACGCGGATCGTTCGGCCCGCATACCCAAGCACGGCCTTCGGAGGGCTGAAAACACACGCGTACCGGCTCGGTCCTGCGCGTCATTTGCGTGCCGCACGTTATCTTGCCGTCGGCGAGATCCGCTCGGATAAGATCGACCAGGGAGGCACTAGGCTCAATCGCGTCCGTCGGCGGCAGGGCATGCGCGAGAATGCGGGCATGAATGTCGTCGCGTGGCAGGGAGTTGCCGAGCACGGCGCGCTTGAAGCGATCCAACACGACCAGGACAGAGGTCAAGGTATTGTCGGTCACGTCACTGGGTAGCCCGCTACCGCCCATAAACCGCAAATGCAGCAGGCCGCCGACGCCCCGCGTCTCGTCATGCAGACAAAGCGCCAGAGCACCGTGTAGGTCGGCGATCATGAGCATGGGTTCCGGCGAGACATGGTACGTGTCCGGCGCGACCAACCATTCCGTCAGATCTTTTGCCACGTAGTTCGGACCTTTTAATTGCCATTGCGATGCTGCACCGAACTGCGGCCCGGCTCTGTCGAGCTAATCACGGTTTTGGGAAGCTCCGAGTCTCCATTTATGTGACGCACGGCGCGGACCGGTCGCTGCAATGCGGCTCGATTCCAATGTGCGGTTATTAGCTTATGCACGACGGGTATTGGCCCTCCCAGAGGCGCCGGCCGTATGGTGCAAGGCCATGTATCGGTATGACGAAATCGACAAAACGCTGGTAAATGAGCGCGTCGCACAATTTCGCGATCAAACTCGGCGCTTCCTGGCAGGCGAACTCAGCGAAGACGAGTTCCGGCATCTGCGCCTGCGCAACGGGCTGTACATCCAACGCCATGCGCCGATGTTGCGCATCTCCGTACCCTATGGCCTCCTGTCGTCGACCCAATTGCGCATGCTGGGAAGCATCGCTCGACGCTACGATCATGGCTACGGTCATTTTACGACCCGGCAAAACATTCAGTACAACTGGCCGAAGTTGGAACAAGTGCCGGACATTCTGGCCGATCTCGCAACCGTGGAGATGCATTCGATTCAAACCAGCGGCAACTGCATCCGCAATATTACGTCCGATCACCTGGCCGGCGTGACGCCGAACGAACTGGAAGATCCGCGTCCGTGGTGCGAAATCATCCGTCAATGGGCGACATTTCACCCGGAGTTCACCTACCTTCCGCGGAAATTCAAGATTGCCGTCACCGGCGCGGAGCAGGATCGCGCCGCATCGCTGGTGCATGATGTCGGCGTGCACATTGTGCGTGGGCCCGGCGGCGACATGGGCTTTGAGATTCTCGCCGGCGGCGGCTTGGGCCGCACCCCCATCATCGGTCAAGTCGTGCGTGAGTTTCTGCCGCGCGAACATCTGCTGTCGTATCTCGAGGCGGTGCTGCGGGTCTACAACCTCGAAGGACGGCGCGACAACATCCACAAGGCGCGCATCAAGATCCTGGNNCCCCCCGCCTATCGCGCCCTGCCGGAAACTCAACCCGCAGCCGGCAAGGACTTGGCGTTTCGCGCTTGGTACCGCTACAACACGGCGGAGCACAAAGTGCCGGGTTATCGCGCCGTGTACATATCGCTGAAAAAACCGGACATTGCGCCGGGCGACGTCACCGACGCGCAGATGGAATTGATCGCCGATCTCGCCGATCGCTACAGCTTCGGCGAGGTGCGCGTCACGCACACGCAAAATCTGCTGCTGGCGGATGTCGAACAGGGGGAGACGTTTGAGCTGTGGCAGGCGCTCGCGCGAGCGGGCCTCGCGACTCCGAATATCGGTACCTTGACCGATATGATCTGTTGCCCGGGACTCGATTTTTGCAGTCTCGCCAACGCCCGATCCATCGATGTCGCGAAGCTCATCAATGAGCGATTCGACGACTACGATTATGTATACGATTTGGGCGAGCTCGAAATCAAGATGTCCGGTTGCATGAATGCCTGCGGACATCATCATGTCGGACACATCGGCATTCTCGGCGTGGATA
>PKXS01000085.1 GCA_003132425.1 Gammaproteobacteria bacterium
CCGGATGATTCGTAGCGACGAAGACCATCCCCGCGCCGAAGCCCGCGACGACGATGCCGACGTTTTCGATAGAGCTGTGCGCCAGCATCGCCTTCAGATCGTTGTCGGTGGTCGCGTAAAGTATCCCGAGCAGCGCGGAAACGGTCCCGACGACAAGTGCGACCTGGCCCATGGCCGCCTGCGCGACCGGCATGAGATCGGCATTAACGCGCAGGATGCCGTATAGGCCGAGGTTCAGCGTCGCACCGGCGAGCANNTGGGGCGCGGCGACGTAGGCGCGCTGCAGCCAGGAATTCACGGGCACCAGTCCCGCTTTGACGCCGAATCCGAAGAACGTAAGGAGAAACACTCCCCAGCGGGCGTTCGCGCCCAGAGCCGCTGCGCCGGATTTGAGCGCGTCGAATTCCAGCGAGTTTGCGCCGATCGCGAGCAGGAGAAAACCGAGTGCGGCGGCGAGCGTTCCGGCCTCACCCATCGCGAGCAGCAGATACCCTGATCCGACCTGGCCATTTTCGCCGCCCGGGGTGCTCACCACGAGCAGATAGCACAGAATGGACATGACCTCCCACGCCAGCAGAAATAGCAGCGCGTCACCCGCCAGCAGGATAAGTACGATCGACGCATACAGCGCCAGCAGCATGACAGTGAATGCGCGCTCGTGACCGCGGACCGCTTCGCGTCTCAATTCACCGCCCGCGTAAATCGAGGCCGGGAAAAGCACGAGCGCAGTCACGACCAGGAATGCGGCCGAGAGCGGGTCGAGGCGCAGCGTTAGCGTCGTGAGCCCGGGCAGCGACCACAGCGGCTGAATGAATACTTCGCCGCTCAGCAGAGCCTCGGTGCCCGCTGCAGCCGCCGCGGCCGCGGCAATGCAGCCGAGCCCTGCGAGTACGACCCCCTGGCGCTCGGGCCGTACCGCCAGGGAGAGCAGGATGCCGGCGGCGCAGGCTGCGAAGAACGCCATGACGAGCATCGGTGTGTCCATTATCGCTTGGCCTATCCCGGCTTGCGCCCGGCCACCACCAGCAGGCCATGCAGGATGGCGAGCGGCGGCGGCGGATGTCCGGGCACCTCCACGTCCACCGGCAGCACGTCTGCCACGCCATTGGCGCAGGCGAAACTTTTCGCAAACACGCCGCCTGACAGCGCGCACGCGCCAACGGCGACGACTCGTTTCGGCGTCGGCATGGCGTCGTGGATCTTCTTCAGCGCGAAGCGCATCTGATCAGTGACCGGACCGACGACCAACAGCACGTCCGCGTGGCGCGGCGTCGGGGTGATGAAAAAACCGAGCCGGTGCATGTTGTAATAGGGATTGTTGAGCTGCTTCACCTCATTCAAGCATGCACCGCAATCGCCCGCATCCACGACCAGGACGTGGATAGAGCGCCGGAACGGCTTCCACAATTCATTATTCAGTCCGGCCGCCGCGACGGCGCCGCCCCATTCATAAGTCGTGTCCCAGTTCAGCGGATGTCCGACGCCGCGGACGCAACGATAGCAGTGAACGCAACGGCGGCTGTCGACCGAGATTTTCCCGTCCGTCTGTTCCAGCGCGTGCGTAAGGCAGCGTTCCACGAGCGCTGAAGCTCCTGCGCCGGCGTCGGTGCCGCGGGGCAGGCCCGGAGTGACGCCGGAGGCGTGTTCCGCGCCGCGCGGATACGCGGTGGTCTTGATTCCCGTGCGGATTCCCTTAATGACCCACTGGCTCATGCGTTCTCCATTGTCTTCGCCGTCACCGGTCGTTCTCGGCGACTGACAGATCGAACGTGGAGAGAATGATTGGAAAGTCCTGGAACGCGAATTTCTCCGCGGCGAGATGGAAGCTGTGCCAGTTGGTGAACGAGGGCGTGACAACACGGTAGCGCGCGATCCTTGCGCTTTCATCCAGTCGAACCCAGTGGAACGTTCCGCCGCGGGGTGCCTCGACCCAGCCCAGCGCGGCACCAGGCCGTAATTCCAGCGGCCGGCAAACCTCGCCTTCCTTTAAGGCGGTGGTCGCCTGTTCCATAATGTGCACCGATTGCCGGGCCTCGGCGAACAACACCCGAAGTCGCGCGTAGCCGTCACCCTCCTTTTCGCTCGGCACTTCGTACTTGAAGGTCTCATAACCCGAATATGGTTGCGTGCTGCGCAGATCGCGGACTAGTCCCGACGCGCGCGCGACGGGGCCCACCAGGCTGTAGGCGGTCGCGGCATGCAGCGAAATGACGCCGACGTTCTCGATCCGGTCGAGAAAACTGCTGGAGATACTCAGCCGCCGCTCGAGATCATTCAGCCGCTTCAGGATATCTTGCGACCCGCCGAGCGCCTTGCGGCAGGCGTCGGTCGGCAGGTCGCACAGCAGCCCGCCCGGCGCCAGCAGTCCGAACAGGTAACGATGGCCGCACAGTTCGCCCGAGACGCGCAGCAACTCCTCCTCCAGAATTCCGGCCTGGCTGGTGGCGACGACCAGCGCCGTGGATTCACAGATTTCCTGGATCGCGCCGGCGTGCTGCCGCAGCCGCTCGAGTTCGGCCAGAAACACGCGCAGCGCACGCGCACGCGCCGGCAGCTCGACGCCGCTGACCGTCTCGACGGCCTGGCAGAAGGCCAGGCCATGAGCAAACGCCGTCGTCGCAGCGAATCGCTCCGCCAGGAGCAAAACCTCGTCGACCGTTTTGCCCTCGGCAAGCTTTTCGATCGCGCGCCATTTGTAAAACAGGCGAGTCGAGGTGCGGATAACGTCTTCGCCAACCGTTTCGAGCAGAAAATGCACCGATTCCGTCACGCCGGAGAATTTCGGGCCGATGGGCATAATGAACGCCCCCGGCTCCTGGACGATGCGCCGCGGCCGCCAGTCGGCATCTGGAAGTCGATGGCGCATCGCCGCCTGGGCGTCGAAGCCACGGCGCATCGGCTCGACCCCCTCCTGCCAAGCGTCGTCGTGAAGCACGAAATCGCCGAGGTGCGGATGACCTTCGAAGCGCACGCCGAACAGATCCTCCGCTTCCCGCTCGTGCCAGTCCGCAGAGTGAATCCATTCGACGACGCTGGGGAAGACTTTCTCAGCGAGCGCTGCGCTCACCACCACGTGCACCCAGCCAGCCTCGCCTTCGCCGTAGAACGCGTAGCGCAACTGCCACTCGCTCGGGCCTTCCTCGACGATCAGGCCGGCAAAGCTGAAACCCCATTCCTGGACGACACGGCACAAATCGGTCAGCACTGCGTGGCTGCACCACACCTCGGTCGTGGAATGTGAAACGCTTAGGCGGACTTGCGTCTTTTCGGGCCAGCGGCTTGCGATTTGTTCCTTCAATTCGGCGCGATTCATGGGCGTTTCATCTCGTCACCGCGGCAGCGGCCATGGTCAGAAGGTTATGCAGTGGTTGGGGAATGTAGACGCCAAGAACCAGCACCGGCACGGCCGCCAAAATCAGGGCTAGCCGGCAACTGAAAGGCAACCGGAATGTTGCGGCGGGTTCCGGTTCGGAATGATGTTGCCCCGGCGCCGCGTTCGCCGGCGCGCCGAAGACCATGCGGTTCACATGGGCCATGACGCCGAAAAATGCAATGACGATGAAGATGGCGAGCAATCCCGTCACCAGGTAATACCCCTGCGCCAGGCCCGCTTTCAGAATCGTGAATTCGCTCAGGAATACGGCCAGGGGCGGCGCCCCGCCGATCGCCAGGCCGCCGAAGACCAGTGCGGCCCCTGCCAGCGGGGACCGTCGGATCAGCCCGCGCACGGCGGCGATCTCGCGCGTTCCCATGGCCAACAATGTCGCGCCCGCGGCGAAAAAACAGAAGGACTTCGTCACCGAATGAGCGACGATCTGCTGCATCGCGCCGTAATCGGCGGCGGACGGCCCGAGTCCTATCGCAGTCAGGATGATGCCCATATGCTCGACGGTCGAGAACGCGAACAGCCGCTTGTAGTCCGTCACCTGCAGCAGCAGAAACGCGGCGGTGCCGACCGAAATCAGGCCGAGCACGAGAGCCCAGATTTGCGCGTGAGCGCCGGGTACGGCCTGCATCACCGGAAACAACCTCAGGATCACGTAGAGTATCGATGTGGTTTCGATCCCGGAGAGCAGCGCGCACACCGGCGAGGGCGCCTGACTATGGGCGTCCGGCAACCATGTGTGCATCGGGACAAGGCCGACTTTCGTTCCGAGGCCAATCAAAATCAGCAGGAAGGCCGTCTGCAAGAGAATTGGAGGCATTCTGGGCGCCGCCGTCACCAGCCCCGCCCAAGTGTACGTTCCACCGCCGCCGGCGTGCATCGCGGCGAACAGCACCAAAAAACCGAACAGAGCCACGCCGGCACCCATGAGCGACAGCACGACGTATTTCCAGGCCGCCTCCAGCGCTTCGCGCGTGTTATCGAAGGAGACGAGCAGCGCCGAACACAGCGTCGTTAGCTCGACGACGATCCAGATCAGCGTGGGCTCCGCCAGCACCGGGATGGCGAGCATCGAAAACATAAAGAGGTTGTAGTTCGCGTGATAAAGCCGCAGCTTCTTCGGCTCCGGGTTTGAATGCGCCATATACCCGACGGAGTAAATGGCGGCCGTGGTTCCGACCAAGGCGACAAGCAGTAAGATCAGCGCGCTCAAGCCGTCCACGGCGATCCATTTCGACCACGCCGGGTCGAGCAGTTCCGTGAGAGCACCCGTTGCCACGACCCGCTGCGCCAGCCGCGCGACGAGAACTAGATCAGCTAGGCAGAACACGACGGTCACGCCCGCTACCCAGCGCTTTGCGAAGGGCACGCAAACGAGCAGCGCGGCGGCGAGCGGCAGAAGCAGGATGATGATGACGCTCACAACAGCGCCTTATCCGCTGCCGGTGCCCCGGACGTTTCCCTGAGACTCGCCAATTCGCCGACGGCCGTGATTCCGATCTGCTTTTGCACGGCGCGGACCAGGACGCCCATGATGAACACGATGACCAATCCGTCCGTGGCAATCGCAAGCTCGACGAGCATCCCGAGATCGCGTGCGATGGAGATGCCGGCGAGGAACGCGCCGTTTTCCATCACCAGCAGACCGATCAAGAGCGACAATGCCTCGCGCCGCACCGTGAGCGTGAACGCGCCCAGCAGAAGCACCGCGATGCCGATCGGCACGTTCGGACCACGAAACTCCGGCCCGACCGCCTTGGCCAACGGAATGCCCACAAAATACGCTCCGACCGCGAGCGCCAAGGCGATGAGCAATGCAGTCGGGATATTCAATACTTGATCGATTTCCCGGCGAGTGTAGATCTCCGCCGGGGAGGTCCTGCGCAGCAGCCAGGGGACGATGATCGGTTTGCTGATCAGGTTCACCAGCGCCACGCCGTAGAGATGCCCCGAGCCGTAACGCAAGCCCAGCAGGGCCGCGGATGCGGCGAGCAACAGGGATTGTGCGATGAACAGATTCAGGCATCCTCTCGCCTGCCGCATCGCAACGATGCCGAAGGCGGTGAGCAAGAACAGACCTGCCGCCAAGGCATTCAAATTCTCAAGCAACTGTTTCGTCGCGTCGCTCATTATTGTTCAGGGCAGAAAGACCTGCGCGATCATTGCCGCCGCAGAAGTGATGAACGCAGCACCCAGGAATTCGGCGATGCGAAACAGGCGCAGCTTCGACAGCGACGACTCGATGACGACCAGCACGATCAGGAAGCAGAAAACCTTCAAGAGCACAAGCGGTATCGCCAACAGCACCGCACCGTAGGTCTGGTCGGCCGCCAATCCCCACGGGGTCACCAGCACGTTGAGAAAAATGCAGAGGAGGACGAAAAACTTCAGCTGGCCGCCCCATTTCACCAACGCGAAACCGCGGCCGGAATATTCGAGCGACTTGGATTCGTCGATCATCGCCAGCTCGAAGTGGCCTGTTGGGTTGTCGACCGGAATACGCCCGCCCTCGGCGAGAATCAGCATGAGAAACGCCAGCACGAGCAGCACGTGCGACGGAGCGAAGAAATTCGCAAGCGGCGTCACCCATTTCTTCTGAACGATGTAGGGAATGGTGGACCCCGCCACGAACGAAACGGTGAAGAACACGATCATGAACACCGGTTCGGCCAGAAACCCGACCATGCGCGTGCGGCTGGCGCCCATGGGGCCGTAAGGATTGGCCGTATCCACGGCCGCGAGGGTGGCGAAAAATCCGCCCAGCGCCAGCACGAACCCGACGCCGAGCATGTCGCCCATGAAGGCAAAGAACAGCGGATAGCTCGTCAGGACCGGAATCAGCAGCGCGACAAAAATTGGCGTAACGAAAATGATGTAAGGCGTGAATCGAAAAATCCATGAACTGTCTTCGGACACAATTTCGTCCTTGTGGAACAGCTTCCAGAGGTCCCGGTAAGGCTGAAAAACGCTCGGCCCGCGCTTGGACTGAACCATTTCCTTAAGGCGTGCCAACACGCCGGTCGCCAACGGCGCGAAAATCAGCACGACGGCGACTTGCAGGACGTTGAACAGGATGCGCTCGGCCACGGCTATGCGCTCGGCTGGAACATCACGGTGTGGTGTCGCCGGCGCCTGGACACAGGCGCAGCATGCACTTGGAGTACCGGCCGATAATCATGCCTATCCTCGTATCCGAGAAATCAGTTAGGCATCATCAGCCGGTTAGGCGGTTGTTGTAGCGGGAGGAATGCCATCTCCCGAGCCGGCACAAGCTTATCGAGAACAATGCGTGAGATCAAGTTCCGACCGTCGCCGGCGCAATGTACGCGGTCCGTGTCGACTTTTGCGGATCGCGATTTCGGTGTCGGTGCAAAGCACCGCCAGGTGTAACCGCTCATCGCGCCAATATTCTTGCATCTGCAATCGACCGAGGCACTCTCTGTCAATGAATCAAAACCATCAGCCGACTCTGCTCCGCCTGGCCGGAGTAGAATGACATGCGGCGGCGCCGGCCAATCCGCAGGCGCCAGATGGCGCTGCGAATCCCGCAGCGGCGCCGGCTCCCGCAGCGCCGGCGCCTCGTTAGTACTAAAGCCTAGGAGACAATCGATGATCAAAGTCAGCGTGATGTACCCCAATACGCCTGGGGCGAGATTCGATCATAGGTACTACCGCGACAAGCACATGCCGCTTGTCAAGAGCAGGATGGGCGAGAGCTGCAAGTACTACACGGTTGACAAGGGGCTGGCGGGCGGTGCTCCCGGTGCGCCTGCGACCTACGTCGGCATGTGCCACATCTTCTGCGAGTCGGTGGAGGCGTTCCAAGCGGGCTTCGGCCCGCACGCAAAAGAGATCATGGCCGACATTCCAAACTACACCGATCAGACACCGGTAATTCAGATCAGCGAGGTCGTCGTCGGCTAAAAGTGATAGGAAACTCACACTGTGGCGGCCCCGCGCTTGCGATCGCGCGGCCTTCACGCAAGACTCGCCTGCCCGGATTGCAGTCTTAATTTACCGGAGTGGCTACATGATCGCATTCTTAGTGGTGATTTTCCTGCTCCTCGCCCTGCTGGGCTACCTCATTGGGATCTACAACGGTCTGGTGCGCGTCAGCGCGGCCGTCAAGCTGGCGTGGTCAAATATCGACGTGCTGCTGGTTCAGCGGCATGACGAACTCCCCAAGCTCGTGGAAGTCTGCAAACAGTACATGCAATACGAAGGCGGCACCCTAGAGCGGGTCATGAAGGCTCGCACGGGAGTCGATGCGGCGCGCAGTTCCGGCAACGTGAACTCCGTAGGCGTTGCGGAGCGCGACCTACGCACCGGGCTTTCCGGACTCTATGCCGTGGCCGAACGCTATCCCGACCTAAAAGCGAACGATGCGTTTCGGCAACTGCAAGCGCGCGTCAGCGGCCTTGAAACAGCGATTGCGGATCGGCGCGAGGTCTACAACGACGCGGTCAATGCGAATAACGTCCGCATCCGAGCATTCCCGGATGTGCTGATCGCGAGTCTCGCCAGCTTCCCGCCGGCACAGTTGCTGCATTTTCAGACCGACGAGAAGGCCGACGTCGATATGAAGGCGATATTCGCGCGCTGACCATCGATTCGTCCTTAAATTCGCATGAGCAATTCGCAGATCACGCATTACTGGCTGGCTGCCGCCGCGTGCGGGGCGGTGGCGTTGTGGGCGCTCTACCGGTTCTTGGGAAGCCTGCGCCGTGATCGGCTGCTCGCAGACACGCCCTTGGTCAAAATCCGCTCCGCGGCGCAGGGCTATGTGAGACTTTTCGGTCGTGCTGCTCCCGCTAGCGACACGCCGCTCACCGCTCCGCTCAGCTCGCGGCCCTGCGTTTGGTGGCGCTACAGCGTCGAGGAGAAGACGCGCGACGCCAGAGGCCGGAAGCATTGGAGGTCGATCGACAGTGGCACCAGCGTGGATTTGTTCGTGCTCGCCGATGCCGACGCCCAATGCCTGGTTGGACCGGTAAACGCTGAAATTACGCCGACCACGCGCAACGTTTGGTACGGCTCCGAGTCTCGCCCGATGGGCTCGCCGCCTCGATCTGGCGGTCTTTTTTTTCAATCCGGTGACTATCGGTATAGCGAGCGGCTTCTGAGCGTAGGCGACCAGCTGTCCGTACTTGGCGAGCTGCGCTCGCACTCCGAGGTCAGTAGTACCGATGCGGCTGCGGCCGCTTTGCTGACGCAGTGGAAGCACGACCAGAAGGCGCTGCTGGCGCGTTTTGATCGCAATCACGACGGTCGAATCGACGCCGCCGAATGGGACGCGGCGCGGCAGGCCGCGGTCGAGGAGGTGCGTTCGCAGACCGTTCAGACGCCAATCACCCGCATGAGCGTGATCAGCCAGCCGACAAACGGCGAACCATTTCTAATCGCTGCGATGGATGACGCACAACTGGTGCGCCGCGAGAAGTTGCATGCCGCGCTGTTCTTCAGCCTGGGTCTACTCTGTGTGACGCTTTGCGCCTGGGCCATCGAACATGCCCGTGCGCTCGAGACTGCGATGACGGCGTCCGGCTAGACCGCCGCGCACATCGAAGATCCTCGAATAAGCGGTATTTGTATAATATTTCAATCACTTGAGAGATATTTCTCGCCAGGCGCTCATGAGTGGGAAGTACAATCCGGCGTGCACGGGTTCGGGCCCTAGCAGCTGCGCGAGCATCGCGTAACGCTGCATCTGCGGCCGGTAGCGCTCAACCTCACGATCGAGGAACTCCTCGAGTTCGCTTCCCTTGTGCTGACTGGTCTTGTAGTCGATGACCCAGCGCACTCCGTCGCTGTCGATGAAGCTCCGGTCAAACACAACCCGCACCACTTCGCCGTGCCATTTGCCGGACACGGCGTACTCGCGAAAGTCATCGCGGTAGCCCTTTTGCAAAACCCAGCGCCCGCGCGGATCGCGGCGCACGGCAAGCAACGCGGAAATAACGCGTATGACGGCGTCCTGCAAGCGCTCCGCAGGGACACCCTGCAGCGCCAACCAACGCTTGAAATGCGGCTCTCGCGCCCGAATTGCAGCCTCGTCGCTGTGTTGCAAATCGAGAACCTGCAACTCCGCGTGGACCAAGCTACCCACTCGCCTCGCTGTCTCGCCGGCCCAGTCGAATACCGGCCAGTCCTCGCGCTGCGCGAGGGGGGTCGCGGGAACCACCGGCGTCGCAGGTGTGAGGTCATGGAGCCTCGGCGCCCAATCGCTCGGTACCCGGCGCAACGGGCCGCCTCGCGGCGCGGCCTCCCCTGCGCCGGACTTGTCGGATGACGCAATTCGAAACTCATGCCCAGCGATGGGCCATAGCACTGCGAGCAAGCTGCCCGCGCGGGGCGACCAGGGTTCCCCGGCACTCGGTACTGATTCTGCGTCCGGCTCCTCTCTGCGGCCAATCGTCGCTGTCAATTGCAATCGCCATTTTGCACGCGTGCATGCGACGTATAAGAGCCGCTGAGCCTCCAAACCCGACGCATCCCGAGATTGACGGCGCAGGAATTCAAATAGCCGATCCGTCTCTGCGCCGACCGCCGTTCGCGCGGCCATCACCATGCCGTCGCGCCCGGTGCGCGCGAATTGATACGGGAGCAGCAATTGATCTCGATTACGCGGAACGTACCTATCCAGCGCCGGCAGCACCACCATATCGAATTCAAGACCCTTCGCCTTATGGATGGTCATGATTTCGACCGCATTCATCGTGCCATGATCGGCGTGCAATTCGGCAAAGCTCTGCACCAAATCCGCGGCATCGGGCAGCCCAAGCCGCTCCAGTTCCCCGAGGTGAGCGAAGGCCGCGCGCGCATGCGCGAGATCCTCAACCGCGCCGGCGCAACTCGGGCCCCCAAGATTCAGCCATGTCCGCTCGACCCAGCGCGCGATCGAGGTATGGCTCCGCACGGCAAAAGCGGCCTCGAAAACGCTGCGCAGACGCCGGCAGCGCTCCCGGCCGTCCTCGCTCAATCGGGCCAGCACGGCGTCATCCGCAAGAGCATCCCACACCACGGGCGCGGCTCGCGCGATCGTCAGCAAATCGGCCAAGACGATGCCGGCCCAGGGCGCGCGCAGAACGGCGAGCCAAGCGGTGCGATCGCCGAGGTGCAGCAGGGCGCAGAGGAGCATCACCAGATCGCGCACCACGGAGCGATCTTGCAGCGGTTCGATAGCCACGGCGCGAAAGGCAACGCCCCGGGAGCGCAGGCTGGCCGCGATTTCGCGCGCATGCGCTTTGGCACGCACCAAGACGGCGATCCGCCACTCGGGGTGCAGGGCGACTTGCGCTGCGATCGAATCGGCAATTGCCAGGGACTCAGCAGCGCGCGTCGCATGACCGGAAAGGTCGACACCGGTGCCGCCGATCATCGGCTGCTGAAGAGCCGATTCGCTCGGCCGGAAGGCGATGGCGCCGCGATCGCGATCGTCGATTCGCGGCAGGATGCGCGAGAAGCAGGCGTTGATCCAATCTACCAATGGCTTGGCGGAGCGGAAATTGCTGCTCAACCGCTGCACCTCGAATCTCAGGTCGCCGATGCCGTCCTCGGCGAGTTCCAGGAACGCTCTGACTTCGGCGTCGCGAAAACCGTAGATGGATTGCATCGGATCGCCGACGCAGAACACACTGCGCCCGTCCCCGCTCTGCCATCCCGCGGTCAGCAGCCGCAACAGTTGCAACTGCGCGCTCGAGGTATCCTGAAACTCGTCCACCAAAATGTGCTGCAGCCGGTAATCGAGGCGCAAGCTCAAATCGGTGGGAGCCTCCTCGGTACCCAGCGCGCGCAGCGCCGCCATGGACACCGCCGGAAAGTCCACCGCCCCTTGCTCGCGAAATACCTGCTGCAGCTGTGCCGCGGCAAGCACCAGCACCTGGGCGACATTCCGTACTCGCTCCCATTGCTCATCGCCATAGGCGGGCGTCGGCANNGAATCTCCCGAAGCGCCGGCAGGACGGCGGGGTCGCGCTCGAGCTCGGCCAAGAGGTCCAGCATGATCGTCTTATCGGCGCATTGCGGCGGAAAACCCTCGTTTTTGGTCAGCTTCTTGCGAAAGCTCCCCTCACCCGTCAGCAATACGTCAGTAATGCCGCGCCAGCGAGCGATGTCCGACGTGTTCGCTTGCAACTCTTCTGTTGCATTCAGCCATTCGGACAAATCAGAGCGCTGCTCACCCAGGCGTTGCGCGGCCGCGGGCAGCAGTCGCGATAGTGCCGCGATCCTCTCGCCGCCGACGGCATCGTAAGCGCGGCCTATGGCGCGCGACACGAGCAGCGCGAGGTCCTCGTCGAAGCGCTGCCGCACGCCGAGCAGTTGCTCACCGTCAAGCGCGCTCGGCACCTGCAAGCCTCCCGCAAGCAGCGGCAGCCAACGATCGCGGCTCGGCAGCATATCGGCAATCAATTTCAACAGCCGTCCCCAACGCTGATCGTCGAGCGCAAGCACGTGATCGACCGCGCCCGCGAACGGGTCATCGGCGTGGGCCAACGCGCGGCGCGCGGCTTCCCGGTATAGCGGCTTCGGGTCTTCGAGCAGGTGCAACCGGGAACCTGTGCCCGCCGAGATCGGCAATTGACCCGCAAGCCAGCCGTTGAAAGCATCGATGGTCTCGATGCGCAGTCGCGACGGATGCCGCTCGATATCGAGCCGCAGCTCGTCCATGCGGCGCTTGGCGCTCCCTGCCAACTGCCAGGTCAGTGCATTCCATCCGGGAGGACATTCCGGCAAGTGGGCGGCCTTCAGCGCCTGAAGCACCCGCTCGCGCATTTCTTGCGCGGCTCGCCGGGTAAAGGTCAACGCTAAAATTCGCTCCGGTGCGTCCACCGTTGCGAGTAAGCGCAGATAGCGCTGCGCCAATAAGGTGGTCTTGCCGGAGCCTGCGGGCGCTTGGACGAGAACGGAGCGCAGCGATGCCACGGCTTGTGCGCGGGCTGCGCTGTCGATTGCCGCGGAGCGCATGCTATTCATCGAGGTGCGCCCCCTCGTCGAGCGCCCCCGGAATGCGGCATAGACTCTGCAAATGACATGACTTACATGCCCGCGCGGTCGGAGCGACCTCGGCGCGGCCCGCGGCAAAATCGGCGGCCAGCCGCTCGATCCGCTGCGACCACACCCCGACCAATTCGGCGAGGCTGGTCATTCCCTCCATCTGCGATATCCGGCCCCCCGGTTTGAATACCCCAACTCGCTCCGTTTCTGCGATAAAGCGGCATTCGCCGGCATTCACCCGACCGTAGGCCACCGCGACCAAAGCGTCCGGCTGCAGTAATGCATAGATAGGCAATTGCGGATTATCGGGTCGATCATCCCGCCAATCCGGGCTCGCGGCCCCGCTTTTGTAGTCGATCAAGACGCGCGCGCCATCGGCCAATCGATCGACCCGGTCGATTCTCACATTGAAGTCCAGACCGGCATGACGCGCGACCGGGGCGCCCTGCTCCAGGTGTTCTACCTCGAATGCTGCCCGCAGGCGCTCGACATCCAGCCATTTGCCGAGCACGCCGTGCATCCGCGTCCGTTCTCGAAGCTGCCACCGGACGCCCGGGTCGCGTACCCGGGACAAATTTGCGAGGGCGCGCGCCACACTCTCATTCACCAGTTGCGACTGAGCCGCCGGCGAGATCGCCAGCAACTCGGCTGAGTTGCGCAATTCCGACCAGAGGTGTTCGAGTGCATGGTGTATCAGCTCGCCGCGCTCTCGATCGTTGAACCCAGGCACCGGTCGATCGAGCTTTTCCGCGCGCAACCGTGTCTCGGCGAAACCGCGAAACGCGCAGCGGGATTGCGCCCTAAGAGTCGAGACCCCGCGAGTGCGCTCATCTGGGGCAAACGGTGGCGCTAGCTCATCGGTAAAGCACTCCAGAACAGGCGCCCGATCGGCTAGAGCGTGCCACTGCGGCTGCAGCAGCGGNNCTGGTTGTTCGTGAACGGGACTCGCAGGTCGGTGGTGAACCGCAGGATCATGTCCTGGTGGTCGCGGAATCTGCGGGCCAGCCGGAGCCCGTCTTTGCCGGACTGGGTGCGGCGGTTCTGCCGTCGCCGGAATTTGCGTAACTGAAGACGCATGCCGCCGCGCGTACCTGCCATCGTTGCTGCAGGTCCTGCGCAAACTGCAGTTGTGATTGGGCTGCCGCGCCGATCACGCCGTAATCCCGCTGCAATCTCACCGGCAGCAGCGGTATCGGATCTACGGGGGCCGGCCAGCGATCCTCGCTGCATCCGCCGACCCAAAGGCCGTCGTAGGTCAGCCATGGATCGATCAATTGTCCGCTGACCCAAATCGGCGCAATGCCCGTCTGCGGCTGGAACGGCGTATCGCGGGCCGCGCGCGACAAGATACGCTCCGCAGACTGGCGCGACTGCGCGCCGAACAGCGAATCCGCGCACGCAAGGGAGGTCAACAAATCCTTGAAGCGCTCGGCAGATTGATACTCGGTGCTCGACCACCGATGGCGCAAAGCCCATGGCCCCGATTCGATGGCGGCGACCCAGATCGACACCCATCGGCTCATGTGCTGATCGCCGCGCAACGACAGCAGTGTCTGCAGGGTCGCGCGCAACCGCCGCAGGGCCGCAACCGAGACCGGCGCAGGCGCCCGGGCGACACGATCCGCCAACGTCAACCATTCCTCCAGACCGGCCTCGCTGGGCGCGCGGCCGCGCAGGCGCGAATCCAAGGCCGCCGCTTCGGCCGCCTCGGCCGCCGTCGCCTGCAACTCCGGGGACCGTAAAAGGGAGCTGAAACGATCGAATGAAACGACTCCGCTGCTCGCGGCCAGTGTCTGCAATGCCGCGCGCACCGGCGCATAGTCGGTAAGCGCGGTGCCTCCGGCCACGGCATATGGCGCGATCGCCTCATCGTTCGACAGCAGAAATCGCTGCGGCGCCAGCACTGCGTCAAATGCATTCACCAGCTCGGTGCGGCGCAAAATCAGATCCGGAATGCATACCCAGGCGCGAAATGCGCCGTTCGACTGCAAATTCTGCGCAGCCCACTCGGCGATCGCCGCCAATTCGACCGCCGGCGATTCCGCGCTGAACTGCCGCCAGTCAGCCTGTGGAATCCTCACAGTCGGCGCCGTGATCTCACGGCCATGATCGCGCAGCCACTGCCGCGCTGCCGGGCGCCACGCGAGATTCTCGATCCAGGCGATGGCCGCCGTCGGCCCCGGCATCGATCCAAGCAGTTCATCCTGGCTGATGCAACCTAATGCGCGGCACCGATCATCGAATTTGTGGATCCAATCCAGCAGAGCGTCCGACTCATCCGTGGCGTATTGCGCAATCGCCTTGAGCGGAATGTCATGCTCGTAAATCGCGCGCCGCGCGCGCCGCGCGGCGCGNNAGTACGACGGCGCGCCACAATTCGCGCTCCTCGATATCGCTGAGACAGCGTGGCCCGATGGCGTCCAGGAATTGCCGTGCGGCATGCCGCTCGCGCAGCCAACTGCCGAAGTCGCGTATGCGCGGGGTAGGCCATATTTCGTGGCCCATTTCTCGATGATGGCGGTCGACCGCATCGAACAGCGCCGCCGCAAGCTCCACGTTGGGCGCAAGTATCGTAGCGCCCACTTCGAGCGCGGCCAATACGGCGGGCGCTACCTGCTCGGTGCTCAGTGCTATCCGGCCTTGCCGGTTGATCCGACAATCTGTAGCGCGGGGCCAGCCGCCGAGCGTCCGTCGAGCACTTCCTCTATTCGCGCAAACACGGTGGCAAGGACTTGCGGTTCCGGCAAGTTGGTGATGCGAAAACAATTTCGATACGGCACGTTGAAGCTCACTCCGGGTGCGACCAGGACATGCTTGTTTTCCAGCAAATCGAGCGCGAACAGCTGATCGTCGAAGTCGGGAAGCACGTCGGTGCGCACCTCGACGAACGCATACAACGCACCCATCGGGCGCGACAGGCGCAAGTACTTGCTGTGCGCGACCCCGTCAAGAATTACCTGCCGCGACTCGTACAGCCGGCCGCCGGGACGCGTCAGTTCCCGAATGCTTTGATAACCGCCGAGCGCGGTTTGCACGGCCCACTGGCCGGGCACGTTGCTGCAGAGTCGCAGCGACGACAGCAACTCGAGCCCGTTCAGATATTCCGCGGCGTTCTCAACATCGCCGGAAAACGCCGCCCACCCGACGCGATATCCGCACGCCCGGTAGATCTTGGAGAGTCCGCTCATCGTGCAACACAGCGTGTGATGCACCAGAGTCGCCATGGGCACGAACTCAGCGCCGTCGTACAGGATCTGGTCGTAGATCTCGTCGCACAGCACCACCAGGCGATGCTCCTCGGCGATCCCGGCGATCGCCGCAAGCGTCTTTCGGGGGTAAACCGCGCCCGTCGGATTATTGGGGTTGACGATGACGATGGCGCGCGTGCGGCGAGTAATCAGCGATTCCATTGCAGCGGGATCCGGTACGAAGTCACGATCCGGACAGCAAGGATAATGAACCGCGCGCCCGCCGTTCAGATTCACGGCGGCCGTCCATAACGGGTAGTCGGGACTGGGCACCAGCACCTCGTCGCCGGGATTCAGCAGCGCGCGCAGCGACAGATCGATCAGCTCGCTGACGCCGTTGCCGATGAATACTTCCTCGGCGGTGACGCCGCGCACGCCGCGCTCCTGCTGCTGCATCACCACGGCCTCGCGTGCCGGGAAAATGCCCTTCTGGTGCACATAGCCCTCGCTATGGCGAAGATTTTCAATCATGGCCAGACGCATGGTTTCGGGTGTGCGGAACCCAAACGCATAAGGATTGCCGATATTGAGGGAAATAATGTCGTAGCCCGCACGCTCCATGGCCAACGCCCGGCGCGCCAGCTTGCCGCGAATTTCGTAGCGAACATTGGCCAAGCCCTCGCTCGGCCGAACCGGTATTTGTTTGCTCATGGGCTCAAGAATAGCGGAATACGCTCCCTAGCACATGAGCTCGCGCGAGCGGCGGCAAGCGACGAAGTGCTCCGCGGCCACCTCCTGCAGCGGGGGCTGCGCAAGCGCGCAAGCCGGCTGGGCAAAGGCGCAGCGGCCGTAGAACACGCAGCCGGAGGGCGTATCGAGCGATGCCGGCGGCTCTTGCGCGGCGTTCGGCGGCTCGCCGGCCGCGCTCGGGCCCGGAACTCTCGATGAGTTGCTCAGGTTCGGCACGGCCGCCAGCAAAGTGCGCGTGTAGGGGTGTACGGGCGCGGCGAACAGCACATCCCGCGGTGCGATTTCCACCAGCCTGCCCGAATAGATGACCAACACGCGATGACTGAGGTGTCTGACGACGGCAAGATTGTGGCTGATGAACAGCATCGCTGTGCCGAGATCCTGTTGCAGGTCGAGCAGCAGGTTGACGATCTGCCCCTGGATGGATACATCCAATGAACTCACGGGTTCGTCGCAGATCAATAGCCGGGGGTTGAGCATCATGGCCCGCGCGATGCCGATCCGCTGACATTGACCGCCGCTGAATTCGTGGGGATATCGGCCGGCCATCCTTACGGCCAGGCCGACTCGCTCCAGCATCGCGCCGATCTGCAGCTGCCGGGCGCGCGCAGACATCGCGGGCTCAAAAATTTTCAGAGGTTCGGCCAGAATCTCAGCTACCGTCATGCGCGGATTCAGGCTTGCCAACGGATCCTGGAAGACGATTTGCAGGTCACGCCGCTGTTGTCGCATCTGTGCGGCGCTGCAGCCCAACAGATTCCGGCCGCGCCACAGCACCTCGCCGCGCACCGCCGGAACCAACCGCAATATTGCGCGCGCCAAAGTAGACTTTCCGGATCCCGACTCGCCCACCAGACCCAGGGTCTCACCCGCACTCAAGTCGAAGTTCACGTCCTGTAAGGCGGTGAATGGGCCGAAGGTCACGCCGAGGCGCCGGACTTGCAGCAAGGGTTCGCTCACGGCGTGAGAGGGTAATGACAGGCGACCTGCGCCTCTCCCCCCATGTCCCGCAGCGGTGGGCGCTCGGCTCGACAGCGTTCGGACGTAAAGCGGCATCGCGCGGCGAAATCGCAGCCCTGGACCGTGTGTGCTGCATTTGGCGGCTGGCCGGGGAGACTTGGCATCCGCTCCAGACGCGGACTCGATAAATTGGGCACGCACTTTAATAATTCGGCGGTGTAGGGATGGCGCGCCTGCCGCAATAATTCGGCCGCGCTTGCGCTCTCGACGATTCTGCCCGCATACATGACCAGTATCCGATCTGCGAATCCGGCCACGACTCCCAAGTCGTGGCTGATCAACGCGACGGCAGTTCCAAACTCCTGCCGAATCGCCCGTAGCAGGTCGATTATTTGCGCCTGCACGGTCACATCGAGCGCGCTTGTCGGCTCATCCGCAATCACAAGGGAAGGCCCGCACAGCAAACTCATGCCGATCATCACGCGCTGGCGCATGCCGCCGGATAGCTCGTGCGGATATTGGCGCAGGCGGCGCTGGGGGTCAGGCACCCGCACCCGCTCCAGCATCTGGTGGGCGGCTCGCTCGGCGTCCTGCCACGACATATTTGCGTGACATACGAGGACCTCGGCGAGCTGCGTTCCGATTTTCAGGTGCGGAGTGAGCGAGGTCATCGGATCTTGAAAAATCATGGAGAGCTTCGAGCCGCGCACCTGATTTAAGGCAGCCGGCGCCATCGCCAGTATTTCCTGCCCCTCGAAGCGCACGCTCCCCCTCGCACGTGCGTTTGTCGGCAGCAGCCCCATGGCGGCCATGAATGCCTGGGTCTTTCCCGAGCCGGACTCGCCCACGATGCCGACGCACTCGCCCGGCGCGACGGCAAAGGAAATCTCTCGCACGGCGGTGATTTCCTCGCCCTTGAGCGTGAAATTGACGCTGAGTTCCTCGATTGCCAGCGTATGCAGCATCTCTCAGCGCTCCTTCGCATCCAGCGCATCGCGCAATCCGTCGCCGAAAATATTCAAACACAGCAGCAAAATGGCAAGAAAACCGCCGGGCACCAGCAATATCCAAGGCGCAGCCTCCATTTCACCGGCCCCTTCGGCAATGAGCGTGCCCAAGCTTGCGCGCGGCTCCTGGACGCCCAACCCGAGAAAGCTCAAGAAGCTCTCGAATAAAATGATCTGCGGCACCGCAAGTGTGGCGTAAACAATGACCGGTCCGATCAAATTCGGGATAACGTGCTTGAAGATGATGCGGCCGGGGCTTGCTCCCGACGCGACGGCTGCTTCGATGAACTCCTGCCGGCGAAGGCTCAATGTCTGGCCGCGCACGATGCGCGCCATCGTCAGCCAGCCGACGGCGCCGATGGACACGAACAGCAGAGATTCGCTGCGCCCGAAGATGACGGTCAGAAATATGACGAAGAAAATCAGCGGCAGACCGCTGAGTATCTCAATGATGCGCATCATCAGATTGTCGGTCCGCCCGCCGACATATCCCGCGATCGCGCCATAGCTCACGCCGACCGCCAGGCTCACGGCACTGGCCACCAGGCCGACGACTAGTGAAACGCGCGTGCCCTCGAGTGTACGCGCGAATAAATCACGCCCGAGGCGATCCGTGCCGAACCAATGCGAGTTCCCAAGACCGGGAACGGTGGCGACGTGCGACCAATCGAGCGCTTCGATGCTGTTTGGATTGAACCACGGTCCGACGAGCGCGAGCGCAACAATGGCAAGAATGATGTACAGCGCGAACACCGCGCCGCGGTTCGCGCTCAGACGGCGCCTGGAGTCAGGCCACAAGCCGCTCACGATTGAAACCTAACGCGCGGATCCAGCCACGCGTACAGCAGATCGACTACCAGCCCCATTAGAATCAGCAACGCCGAATAGATGATCACCATTCCCATGACCAGCGTGTAGTCTCGATTGAGTGCCCCTTGCACCAGATATCGCCCGATGCCCGGCAAGCCGGCGATGGATTCGACAACCAGCGAACCGGTCATGATTGAGGCGACGGCCGGAGCCAAGTAACCGGCGACCGGCAGCAGCGCCGGTCGAAGGGCATGCCGTAGGATCACCGTGCGCCACGGAAGACCCTTGGCGAGCGCGGTGCGTATGTAGAGACTGCGCAACACCTCCAACATGCTGCCGCGCGTCAGCCGCGCAATGACAGCCAACGGCGGCAGCGTCAGCGCGATGACGGGCAGCACGAGATGCCGGATCGAGCCGGGTTCCCAGCCGGCGACTGGGAGCCAATGCAGTCGGATGCCGAACAACAGCCCCAGGAACGGCAGCACGACGAACGAGGGTATGGCAATGCCGACGACGGCCAAGGACATGGTGGCGTAGTCTGCGATCGAGTTGTGACGAAGGGCGGCGAAGGTACCGATGGGTATACCGAGCGCCAAGGCCAAAATCAGAGCCATGCAGCCAATTTGCAGCGTTACCGGAAAGCCCTGCTTAATTAACTCGGTAACGGTGAAATCCTTGTATTTGAACGACGGTCCGAAATCGCCGTGCGCCAGAGCCGCGAGGTAGCGCCCGTACTGAGTCCACATGGGCTGATCCAGACCGTAAGCGCTCTGCAGGTTTGCCAGGATTTCCGGAGGGAGTGATTGCTCCTGATCGAACGGACCGCCGGGGGCGGCGCGTACCAGAAAAAATGAAATCGTGACAATGACCAGGAGCGTTGGAATCGCGCCGGCCAAGCGCTTCAAGAAGTAGCGAATCATCGCCCGAGTCTATCGATTGACCGCAAGGTGGACAAGCGAAGCGGCGATCCCTAAACTAGCGCGCCGAATGGCGAGCGGATCTCGCCACTCGCCACGGTCACCAGAGGTTTCATGGAATCAACACGCCCTATCCGCGCGCTCATGCGCGGCCTCGACGCGCTGACTGTCCTCAATTTGCGCGACGGCACTACCGTTTCGGAAGTCGCTCACGAGATTCGTTTGCCGCGCACCACCGTGTATCGGATATTGGAGACACTGTGCAATGCCGGTTTCGTGTTTCGCGACGCCACCGATGACCGATACCGATTGACGATCATGGTCAGGGCCTTGAGCGATGGCTTCGATGACGAGGCCTGGGTTACTCAGATCGCGAAGCCCTTGATCGACGAGGTGTGCCGCGAGATCGTCTGGCCCCTCTCCATCGCCACCCTGTCGGGTACCACGATGATGGTGCGGGCAACGACCGACCACAGTAGTCCGCTCGCCATCGAACGCTACTCCGCCGGATTTCGTGCGCCGCTGCTGACCACCGCCACTGGGCGCGTCTATCTCGCCAATTGCCCGCCCGTGCAGCGAGATACGTTGATCGAAATTTTGACCCGATCGACGAAGGAAGAGGACAAGCTCGCGCGTGCACGGGCGGATTTGCAGCGCATGTTGACGGAAATTCGCCTGCAGGGCTATGCGACGGCGACACGCTCGCGCCGCCTGGTGGAGGAAGTCAGCATCAGCGTGCCGGTCATTCTGGCCGATCGCGGCTTGGCCGCTCTTACCGTGCGTTTTGCCGCCGCCGCCGTCCCGCTCAAGCTCGCGCTCGAGCGCTTTTTGCCGCGGCTGCGCCAGTGCGCGGCGAAGATCAGCACTTTATTCGCGGAACACCAGACCGCGGCTGCGCTCAAAGGCGCGCCCGAAGCGGCTGCTTAAGGAGTCGAAATGCAGAAGATCATGGTATGCATCAAGCGCGTCGTCGACTACAACGTGCGCGTTCGCGTTAAACCCGACGGCAGCGGCGTGATGCTCGACGGCGTGAAAATGAGCGTCAACCCATTCGATGAGATCGCGCTCGAAGAGGCATTGCGCATCAAGGAGCGCGGCACGAACGTCGAGGTTGTTGCGGTCAGCATCGGTGTCGCCGACACGCAGCAACAGCTGCGTACAGCCTTGGCCATGGGTGCCGATCGCGCGATTCTTGTGCAAACGGATCTTGCCGTAGAACCCCTGACGGCCGCTCAAGCGTTTCTTGCCCTGGTAAAAAAGGAAAACCCCGATGTTGTCTTCCTCGGTAAACAGGCGATCGATGATGACGCCAATCAAACCGGGCAGATGTTGGCCGCCATATGGGAACGGCCGCAGGCAACGTATGCATCGAAGGTGGAAATCACCGGCGGCAAAGCCGCGGTGACTCGCGAGGTCGATGCGGGACTGGAAACGATCGAAGTCGATTTGCCGGCGGTGATCACCGTGGATCTGCGCCTGAACGAGCCGCGCTACGCCTCGCTGCCCAACATCATGAAGGCGAAGAANNGGACGTGACCACGCTCGACGCGCTGGGAATCAGCGCGGGACGGCTGCTCACCACAGTGAAGACCGAGCCCCCGGCGCAGCGCCAGAAGGGCGTCATGGTGAAGGATGTCGCTGAGCTCGTTGACGTACTCAAGAAGAAAGGTTTGATCTAATGCAAAAGGTACTGATTATTGGCGAGCACGACGGCAAAACGCTGAATCCTGCCGCGTCGAAGTGCGTCACCTGCGCGAAGACGGTTCCGGACGCTGAAATCACCATCGTCGTGCTGGGCGCGGATACCGCCGCGGTAGCCGGCCAGGCTGCGGCCATCCCCGGGGTGAAAACGGTGCTGCGCCTGGATCGAGCGGAGAATGAACACGCGCTTGCCGCTATTTTTGCCCCGCAAATTGCGGCGCTGGCGGCCGATTACACTCATATCTTCGGTCCCTCTACGAGCTTTGGCAAAGATCTCATGCCGCGCGTCGCGGCTCTGCTCGGCGCACCGCAGGTCAGCGATCTGATGGCGGTCGAGAACCCCTATCGATTCAAGCGGCCAATCTACGCCGGCAATGCCATTGTGACAGTCGAGGCGGATCCGGCGCGCAAGCTCGTTGCCACCGTGCGAGTGGCGTCTTACGAAGCCGCGCCGGCCACGGGCGGAAATGCTTCGATCGAGTCGAAGTCCCTCAAGGTCGACCTACCCTCGCATACCCGCTACGTCGGAGCGAAATCCGGGTCCACCGAGCGGCCGGACCTGCAGACCGCGTCGCGGGTCGTCTCCGGAGGCCGTGCGCTGGGAAGCGCGGAAAACTTCAAATTGCTGTTCAGCTTTGCCGACAAGATCGGCGCAGCCGTCGGAGCCTCTCGCGCCGCCGTCGATGCCGGTTATGCGCCCAATGAAATGCAGGTCGGTCAGACCGGTAAAATCATCTCGCCGGAAATGTACATTGCCATCGGCATCTCCGGAGCGATTCAACATCTGACGGGGATCAAGGACGCCAAAACGATCGTCGCGATCAACAAGGATGGTGAGGCGCCGATCTTTGAAGTGGCGGACGTGGGCCTGGTCGGCGATCTATTCCAGATCGTGCCCGAGTTCGAGCGGTTGCTAGGAAGCTAGGGCCGCGGCCGCGTCGATGGCCTCGATCAATAGGTCGGCATGCTCGGGGCGAAACGGCATGGGCGGACGCAGTTTGAGCACATTGCCTTCAGGCCCTTCCGTGCCGATGAGTACGCGGTACTGAGACGCCAGAGTATTCACGATCTTTTTTGCACGTAATTTCGCCGCGTGAGCGTCGGATCCGAGTATCCCCAAACCCTGCAGCAGCCCTGCGCCGCGCGCGGCTCCCAGGCACTCATGNNAAAGCGTCTCGAGCCGCTGGGTCAGATACCGGCCGGTGTCGTGCGCGTTTGCCATGAGCTGCTCGCGCTCCAGAACATCCAGCACCGCAAGACCCGCCGCCGCCGCCACGGCGTTGCCGCCGAAGGTCGAGAAGAAGCCGAACTTTGCCTGGAACGCCTCGACCAATCGGCGATTGGCGACGACGATCCCGAGCGGATAACCGTTGCCGACCGGTTTCCCCATGGTGACGATATCGGGGTGCAGCCCGCGCCGCTCGAATCCCCAGAAATTCGAGCCAGAGCGGCCCAGCCCGTATTGCACCTCGTCGGCCACCAAGAGGCCGCCCGCGGCACGCACCCGCGCAGCCACGGCCGAAGCCCAAGCCGATGGCGGATCGCAAATACCGCTGCTGGTCAACGCGGTGTCGACAAAAAACGCCGCAGGAGCGATGCCGCGCGCGCGCAGCAGTCCAATCGCCTGATCGGCATCCTCCAAGGCCGCCGCCAACTCCTTTGGATCCATGGTGTCATGGGCACGCAAGTTGCTCGGCGGCGCCTTGAGCGTCGCCACATGCGGCTTCTGCGACTGCCCGGCCGTGGATGGCGTCAGCGCCGCCACCGCGTCCGTAATGCCATGGTAGGCATATTCCATCACCAGGCCGCCCTTATTGCCGGTGGCCAATTGGGCAATTCGCCAGGCCACATCGTTGGCCTCGCTGCCGGAATTCACGAACATGCACGTGTCAAGATGCGGCGGTAACTTCGCGGTGAGCCGCTCCGCGTACTCCAGAATCCTCTCATGCAGGTAACGCGTGTGCGTTGCCAGCGTCGCGGTTTGCCTTTGAATCGCCTGCACCACTGCCGGATGAGCGTGGCCGACATGCGGGACGTTGTTGTACACATCGAGGTAGGGGCGTCCGGCCGCGTCATAAAGCCAAACACCCTCGCCGCGCACGATGTGCAGCGGTTGCTCGTAAAACAGCTCCGCGCCGACGCCCAACAAGCGGGCGCGGCGCGCTCTGATGGCGAGGGCTGCCGGCGCGGCCGATGCGCTCGCGGCGTACTCCACCCGCCGCGTGCCGGCTGCCTCATGCCACACGTCGGTTAGCGCCCCTCGTCCTTTATTCAGCAGCGACTCGAGCGAGCCGCCGGCATTTGCGGCCGCCTCCTCCAGAGCGCGGGCTCCCTTGGGGTCGTGGCGGCTTCTCCATGCGTGCACCAATATCGTCACCGCATGACGCGCGGCGATCAGATCGAAGAGCATGTCCACTTCCCCGGCCTGCAATTGCCGGTCTTGCGCATACCCGCGCAGCACTTCAGACAAGGAATCAAGCGGCGCGATTGCGCCGGTGAGCAATTCCGACATCGCAATGGCCGGCTCGAATATCAGAGGCGCGTGAATCATGTCGCCGAAGTCAAGAACGCCGCTGACGGAGCCTGCGTCGCCATCGACCAGCAGGTTCTCGGCATGACAATCGCCGTGAATAGCTTGACTGCGCAGGGCGCGCAGCGCCGGCAATCGTTCCGTAAGACAGATCGCCACCTTATCCACGGAGCGTCGCAGCACGGCCGACGACAGTTCGCCGCTGAAGCCCGCCAGCTCCGGCAGCCTTCTCACATCCCAGGCCAAGACTTGCGCCAATGCAGGATGGAAAAATCCCTGCAGGGCCTGATCGATGCGTGCGAAAGTTGCGCCCAGATTTCTCAACAGCGCGGCGCTCGGCGTCAGCGTCGACAACAACCGCCCCGGCAGGAACTGCAGCAAGCAAGCCGCAGAATCGCCGCCATCACGGCCCACGAGAGCCGTGTCGGCGCCGGCAAGCGTGGCAAACAGCCGCGGCACGGGCAGCGCCGGATCTTGTTCCGACAAATGCCGCAGCACGCGCACCTGGCAGTCGATAGCCTGCGGGTCCGCGGCAGCGTCGAATATCTTCAGCACATACTCGCGCCCGTCGGCCGCACGCAGGTGAAAATTGCGATCGCGCTCGCCGGATAGCGGCGCAACCGACACCGCAAGACCGTAGGACTCGCGCGCTATTCGCTCCGCCTCCGCGATCGTGACGACCGGCGGTGAAGTCCGCAGAGCTAGCAAAGCGATGATCGCGGCCTACAGCTGCGCGAGAACGTATCCCGCCGCGGACACCTTGAACTCCCCGGGACCTTCGACATTGACGTGGGTCGCAACGCCATCTTTGACGATGATCGCAAATCGCTGTCCGCGAGTCCCCATGCCGTAGCCCGTGGCGTTCAATTCCAGCCCCAAGGCCTTGGCATACTCCCCATTACCGTCCGCCAGCATCAGTATCTTGTCGCCGACCCCTCCGGACTTGCCCCAGGCGTTCATCACGAACACATCGTTCACCGCAGTGCAGGCGATGGTGTCCACGCCCTTGGCCTTGATCTGGTCCGCGAGATCGACGAAACCGGGCAAGTGCTTGGCGTCGCAAGTGGGGGTGAATGCGCCCGGGACAGAGAAAAATACCACCGTTTTCCCCTTGAACAATTGCTCGGCAGTGATCTTCTGCGGCCCGTCCTTGGTCATGCGCGAGAACGTTCCCGCCGGCATCTTCTCACCTACTTTGATGCTCATCGCTACTCTCCTAGGTACCGGCAGCCGTACCGAGCTTCTCGGCATACAGGTCCCAAAGTTTCAGAACTCGCTGGCTGATATCCGGCACCGATTTCAATAATCCAAAGGACTTCTTGGCATCGGCCGTGTTCTTCAATGCGGCTTGCGCCAGGCCAAGATAGACGTAGGCCTCATCCTGATGCTTGATCTGTCCCTTCTGAAGAGCGCTGCTGATCGCGGTCACCGTGTTTGCGTAATCGCCGAAGCCGTAGTACACCTCGCCGAGCTTCACGCTCAGCTCACCCGCCGGGTTCTTCGTCGCCTCCGCACTGAGTTGCGGCAGATTCTTCTTGTCGGCGTCGGCTCGGGTCTTCAACGCAACCGACAAGCGGGTGGTCCGCTCCTTTTGCTCATCCTTGATGAGCCCGGTCGCGAAAGCCTTGTCCAGAACGGCGGCGGCCTCGCCAGGCAACGCCGCATCGCCCAACAGCTGCGCCATCTCAATGTAATCGCTGCCGACAGTCATGGCATTGGTGTTGTACATGACCCGGTAGATCATCAGTAAGTTATGGTCGTCCCGTTCGTCCTGCCGTTCCAGGCGCAACAAGCTATTCCAGTAGCTGGTCTTATTGGTCAACCGAATGAGATCGACCAACGCGGAAATCTCTCCCGGCGTATCGCCGGCATCGGACGCGCACTGCAGCTTGAATTGATAGAGGTTTTCTTTGGGCGCCTCACCCGCCTTACGGGCGGCGGCAATCGCCTTGTCGGCCCAGACCGCCGAATTCTTGCAGTCCTTCTGCAAGTAATACAGTTGCGCCATCACCCCTAGGTCATCGGTCGTGGCCGAGCCGATCTCCGACGCCTGCTTGCCGAATTCGATCGCCTTCGCATACTGCTGATTGCTGGCGGCTATACGAAACAGCAGGCGCGTGGTCTTGGCCGCGTCCTCCGAGGAATATGCGCCCGTTGCAAGGGCTTGTTCGTAGGCCTCTTGGGCCGCCTTGAGGTTATTGAGCTTGACGTTGGCAAAACCCTTGAAATCGTAAATGGTCTTTTTATCGAACGCCGTCAGCGGCGACTTCGCCGCCGCGGCGTCCAAGTTCACGATGGCGTCCGCCCATTTCTGCGACGCCAGGTCCTTTTGAGCCGCCGTCATCTCCTTGGCGATGACGCGGCTGATCACCTGGCCCTTTGAACCTTCGGCCGACAATGCGGCCCGCGGGGACGCCAGTACACCCAGTGTCGCGACCAGCAAGCCAACGCTTACGCTTGCGGTCCAGTATTTCCAGGATCGGTATCGAACATTGTGTATCAAATGAGTCATTGGCAAACCTCGCTATGGCACCCTAATCGCCGATCAAACAAACGGCGCGTGAACCCGGATTTAATGGGCTGACGCGCCGTATAACCACTATTAAGAATAGGAATCTAGAAAAAGTCGTTATTGACGAACCCAATCTTCTTCAAGCCGCGGCTCTGTAAGTCCGCCAGGGTTTGTGCGACCTTTTCATACTTGGCGAATTTATCGACCGTTATATGCACTTCCGGCTGCGGCGACTTCTGCGCCTCCGTGTATATGTAGCCCTGCAAGGTCTTCCGATCCACAGGTGTCTTGTTCCACAGCAACGTGCCGTCGAAATCGATCGATAAGTCGATCACTTCAGGCGGGGGCGGCGGGACGAAATTAGGCGGCGGAGGCAGCGGATTATCGATCTTCACCGCATGCGTCTGGCTGGGGATCGTAATGATGAAAATGATCAACAGCACCAGCATGACGTCGATCAACGGCGTCATGTTGATGTCGGAGTACGACTGACCATCGGCCTTGGCTGCATTTATGGCCATGCGTTCTCTCCTACGTTCCGGGACCGAAATGATCGGGCGTCGTTATGAACGCCACTTTTCGTATGCCAATTTGCTGCGTCGCCACGAGCACCTGTCCCACAAATTGATAGCGAACATTCGCATCGCCGCGAATATGAACTTCCGGTTGCGGCTCCTCGCGCGCAATGCCGCGTAGTCTTGCCTTCAGGGCATCTTGGTTCGCCACCGGCTGCGTGTTCCAGTAGATGGCTCCCTCCTTGTCGATGGCAATGGTGATGTTTTCGGGCCTGGTTTGCGTCGGCAAATTGGTGGCCTTCGGCAACTCCACCGGCACCTGCTGAATGATGACTCGAATCGTTATGATGAAAATAATCAGGAGCACCAACATCACGTCCACTAGGGGAGTGACGTTGATGTCCGACATTGCCTCGCCTTCCTCAGCACTGCTACCGGCACTAATCGCCATGGACGTAAGCTCCTAACGAGCGGCCGCGGCTGGGGCTGGGGGTTTGCCGACAGGTGCCGGCCCCTTGTCCATGCCCAAGCCCATCTTGGCGCCCGAGAGCAAGTAGGCGTGCAGCTCATGAGTGAAGTGACTGACCCGCTCCTGCACGCCCTTATTGCGGCGCAATAGGATGTTGTAGCCCAACACAGCGGGAACCGCGACCGCCAGGCCGATGGCAGTCATAATCAAAGCTTCACCGACGGGGCCCGCCACCTTGTCGATGGAGGCCTGACCGGCCACGCCGATGGCGATCAACGCGTGGTAGATGCCGATGACCGTGCCGAGCAAACCGATGAACGGCGCGGTGGCGCCCACGGACGCGAGCACCGGTAGCCCCGACTGCATGCGGCTGCTGACGGTGTCCGCAGTGCGGTTCAGCGATTCGGTGATCCAGTCGCTGGTGTTGATGGCGCCGGACAATCGAGTCTTGTTGGTCTCGTGGTATTCGTATGCCTGCTTGCCGGTTTCGGCCAGTGCGCGAAACGGATTCGACGTGCCCTTCAATTTGTTCAGCGCTTCGGTCAGGCTCGTGGATGTCCAAAACTCCCTCTCGGCCTCAATACCTTGCTTGCGCTGGCGACGCTGATCGAAAAACTTTGTGATCATGATGAACCACGTCAGCAGCGACATGATCAACAGGATGAGGAGGATTGCCCTGGCAACGATATCGCCATTCGCGATCAGCGCACCAAGACCATATGGATTTTCAATAGCTGTCTCTTGCATTGACCGATTCCCTCTGCTTAGAAAAACCTAATTAATATTGTATTCGGTATATTGACTGTCAAATCAACGACGGCTGCTTCGAAGCTACCTGTCCGTGAGCTTCCAGACGATCGGCAGGGACGCGGTTGTCTCGACCGGCTTACCGTCCTCGGTCGCCGGCATCATGTGCTGCCCATGAACGCCTTTCAAACAGGCTTCGTCCAAACGCGGAAAGCCCGAACTCTGCTCAATGGACTCCCCGGAGATGCGGCCTTCCGCACTGACGGTAACCTTCACGATGCACCGGCCCTCTTCGTTGGCGCGCTTGGAAGCGTCGGGGTAGTAGTCCGGACCAATCCTCAGCGGATGCTTTGGATCCATCCGGATCGATGTTCGCGAGTGCTGTACGACCGGCGGCGCAACCGGAGCAGGGGTGTTGGTGCGGGTGATTACCGAAATCGCGTTGGTTTCTTGCTGCGGCGCCTGAATGTCGACGAACTCCGGCGGCGGGACAAACGGCTTGATTTCCTCGAGTTTGGGCGGCGGCGGCGGCGGTTTGTCGACGTCCTTTGGCTTGTCGATCTGCGCTATTTCCACCGGCGGAATGATCTTTTGCACGAGCTTGCCGGCCAACCCTGTATAAAATCCATACACAAGGACCACATGAAGGACGATGACGGCAATTAGGGCTGCGCCCCGCCTGCCCGAAAATAAGGATGGCTCTTCGTATTTATACATAAGTCTGCTTGCGGCCCTACCCTTAATCCGATTCTATATGGCGCTTTGCACGCCTCGAATTCACGCCCGATAGCTTCCGGCAGCGTCCGTACTTTCCCCTCGGCGGGTGAAGAGACTGACACATATCCCGCCTGAACTGCAAGCGCGACCTTGCGGCAGGAACGCCCATCATGTGCCGCCTGCGGGACGCTTGCGCGCCCATCGCGGACTCATTCCAGATCGGTCACCGCGCCCAGTGACGCGCTACTGACCTGAGCCGAATACTTGGCTAACGCACCGCGTCGTGCGTAGGGTTTTGGCGGTGCCCAGAGGCCGCGCCGCCGCTTCAATTCCACCGCGCTCACATGCAAGGTAATCTCGCGGCGCTCTGCGTCAATCGTAATCTCGTCGCCGGTCTTTACTAGAGCCAGTGCCCCCCCCAGAGCGGCCTCCGGCGATAAATGCCCCACCACGAAGCCGTGGCTGCCGCCGGAGAACCTGCCGTCCGTGATGAGCGCCACCACGCTTCCCAGCCCTTTGCCCATGATGGCGGCGGTCGGGCTCAGCATTTCCCGCATGCCGGGGCCGCCTCTTGGACCCTCGTAACGAATCACCACGACGTCGCCCGCCCGGACTTTACCCGCCAAGATGCCGCGCAGCGAATCTTCTTCGGAATTGAACACCCGTGCCCTGCCGTTGAAACGCACACCCTCCTTGCCGGTGATTTTCGCGACCGCCCCCTCCGGAGCGAGGTTGCCGTACAGGATCACCAAGTGACTGTCCCGTTTGATCGGGTCACTCAGCGGCCGCACGATTTCTTGCCCGGCAGGATATGCGGCCACATCGCGCAAGTTCTCCGCCAGGGTGGCGCCGGTGACGGTCAGGCAGTCGCCATGCAGTAAACCCGCGTCCAGCAAGCTTTTCATCAATGCCTGGATGCCGCCGATGGCGACCAATTCGGACATTGAGTAACGGCCGCTCGGCCGCAAATCCGCCAATACCGGCACGCGTTTGCCGATTCGCGTGAAGTCGTCGAGCTTGAGTTTGACGTTGGCGGATGAGGCCATCGCCAATAGATGCAGCACGGCATTGGTCGACCCGCCGAGCGCAATGCTGACGGTGATGGCATTTTCAAAGGCCCTGCGCGTCATGATGTGCCGCGGCCGGATGCCGCGCTTGATCAAGTTGACCACTGCGGCACCCGCGCGCTCGCTGTCGCTACGCTTTTGCTCGGAAACGGCATCTTGGGCCGAGCTGTTCGGCAGACTCATCCCCAGCGCTTCAATGGCCGAGGCCATGGTGTTGGCCGTGTACATGCCCGAGCAGGACCCCGGGCCGGGAATCGCCGTGCGTTCGACGAATTTGAGCTGCTGTTCCGACACCCGTCCCTGCGCGTACGCGCCCACCGCTTCGAAGACCGAGACGATGTCGCGCTTATCGGTCCCAGGCCGTATCGTCCCGCCATAGACAAAAACCGCGGGCCGGTCGAGCCGGGCGAGCGCCATCAAGCAGCCGGGCATATTTTTGTCGCAACCGCCGAGGGCCACCACGCCGTCGAAGCCCTGCGCCCCGACAACCGTCTCGATCGAGTCCGCGATCACCTCGCGTGATACCAGCGAGTAGCGCATGCCCGGGGTTCCCATCGAGATGCCGTCCGACACCGTAATGGTATTGAAGGTCACCGCCTTGGCACCCTGCGCTTCGACCCCCGCCGCCGCCAGACGCGCAAGCTCGTTGATGTGCATGTTGCAGGGCGTCAAGTTGCTCCAAGTGGAGGCAATGCCGACTTGCGGCTTGTCGAAATCGGTGTCGGTGAATCCCACGGCGCGCAACATCGCTCGACTCGGCGCCTGCTTGATGCCATCCACGACGATGCGCGAATAGGCTCGTGGATCTAACTTGGATTTTTTCGGCACGACCGGTCCTCTTACTGTGCGCCGTAGCGCTGCATCAGGTAGCGATAGACCCCGCGCAGCGCATGCGCCTCAGCGCCGATGCTGCGGCCGGGGCGCTCCTTGGGGTTCCACGCATATAGATCCACATGCAGCCAGCGCGGCGTTGCAGTCACAAAGCGCTTTAGAAACAACGCGGCGAAAATCGCGCCGGCAAACGGCGAAGCGGCGACATTGTTCAGGTCCGCAACTTTACTGCCGAGCTCCTCGTCGTATCCGCTCCACAGCGGCATGGGCCAAAGGTTGTCGCATTCGGCGGCGGCAATGCGCGCCAAGTCGGCCACGACCGCTTCGTCATTGCCGAACAGCGCGGGCAATTCCGGCCCCAATGCCACGCGCGCGGCGCCGGTCAGCGTCGCAAAATCGATCATCAGATCGGGCTGCTCCGTGTCGGCGAGCGCCAGCGCATCGCAGAGAATCAGCCGCCCTTCGGCATCCGTGTTGCCGACCTCGACGGTCAAGCCTTTATGCGTCGCAAGAACATCGCCGGGACGGTACGCGTTGCCGCTGATGGAGTTCTCGACTGCGGGAATGAGCACGCGCAGCTGAGCGCGAATCCTCGAGGCCATGAGCATATGCGCCAAGGCGAGCGCCACAGCCGCGCCGCCCATGTCCTTTTTCATGAGAGCCATGCCGGAACTCGTCTTGATATCGAGTCCGCCGCTATCGAAGCACACGCCCTTGCCGATGAGGGTCACTCGCGGGTAGGTTTCGCCGCGCGCAGGCGACCAGCGAATCTCGAGCAGCCGCGGAGCGCTGGCGCTTGCGCGGCCAACCGCATGAATCGCAGGAAGATTCGCGGCAAGCAATGCCTCGCCGACCCATTCCCGAAAGTCGCCCTGATGGCGCTGCGCGAGCTTAAGAGCGGCGGCGCCGAGTTCGGCCGGTCCGAAATCGGCCGTAGGCGTATTGATCCAATCTCGCGCCATTTTCAACGATTCCGCGGCGAGCGCGACGAACCCCATATCTGCGTTGGCGGGTGCGTCGAGCAGCGCCGCACGATCGGTCTTCGCCGGACGGTAGCGATCGAAGCGATAAGCGCCGTAGGCGAAGCCCAGGCTTAATTGAGTCGCCTCGGAGGCGCTGAACTGTTGAGCCAGCCGAAACCGGCGCGGCGGCAAGCGTTCGGCGAGACCAGCGGCGTGCCATAGGGACAACTCTCCCTGACGTTTACCCAAGCCTGCGACGGCGGCGGCCAAAGCGCCCGCGGAATCCGGCACCAGAACCACCCGGTGCTTCTCTGCCTTGAAATTCTGCTCGGCGAGCCACTGGCGCGCGAACGCCGACGTTGCCGCGCGCCATGTTTCAATTTCATCCTCATATAACAGCCACAGCGGAACTGCAGCACTGCTATCGATGTTCATGTAAATGGCCCCACGTAAGCGTAACGGACTGTTCTGAGAGATCTTGCATCATAAGAGATTCTGTGGTGCTATTTAGTGTTAGTTAAGGCGCTTTGCGAGATTCTAAATGACCCCGCTTAGGCTGCAAAAGTCTGAACGCGGGGTCTTGCGTTTCTAGGGTTTATCAGGAGAAGCACATGCGTATGTATTCGCAAAAAGACGTCGACCGAAAAGCGCTGCGAGGAGCGCGAATTGCCGTGCTCGGATACGGCAGCCAGGGTCGCGCGCATGCGCTGAACCTGCGCGACAGCGGCTACGACGTGGTGGTGGGGGTTCGCAAAGGCGATAGCTGGAACAAAGCCAAAAAGGACGGCCTTAAGGTGATGCAACCGATGTTGGCGGTCAAGGGGGCGAATCTAGTTGCCATGTTGGTGCCGGACCTGACGCAAAAACCATTGTACGAGGAATTGAAGCCGGCGTTTGAAAAGGGCGCCACGCTGCTGTTCGCGCATGGCTTCAACATACACTTCAGGCAGATCAAGCCGCGCAAGGATTTGGACGTCGTGCTGATCGCGCCGAAAGGTCCGGGCGACCTGGTGCGGCGCCAATTCCAGCAGGGCCGAGGCGTGCCGTGCCTGATAGCGATCGCGCAAAATCCTTCCAAAAGCGCCAAGGCCAAAGCGCTCGCCTATGCCGACGGCATCGGTGGAACCCGCGGCGGTGTTCTGGAGACGACGTTTGCCGAAGAAACCGAGACGGATTTGTTCGGCGAACAGGTCGTGCTGTGCGGCGGCGCCACAGAACTGGTGGTCAAGGGCTTCGAGACGTTGGTAGAAGCCGGGTATCAGCCGGCGGTCGCGTACTACGAGTGCCTGCATGAATTGAAGCTCATCGTCGATCTGCTGCATGAGGGCGGCATCACTAAAATGCATCGCTTCATCAGCGAGACGGCCAAGTACGGCGATCTGACGCGCGGACCGCGAGTGGTCAACAAGGCTACCAAGAAGGAAATGCGCAAGATCCTGACCGAGATTCAGCAGGGCAAGTTTGCGCGCCAATGGATCGCGGAGAATAAATCCGGCCGCCGCAAGTACGCGAAACTTTTGAAGGCGGACCTTTCGCACTCGATCGAAAAAATCGGCGTTCAGCTGCGCGCGCGCATGCCGTGGCTGGAATCCGGAAAGGCCTAGCCACAGGCCAAGCAATGTCCGCCCGCTCATTATTCGATAAGGTTTGGACTGCGCACGAGGTCGTCGGCGAGACCGCGGACACGCCTGCGGTTCTGTATATCGATTTGCATCTCATCCACGAAGTCACCTCGCCGCAGGCTTTTACGGTGCTGAAGGCCCTGGGACTCACCGTGCGGCGTCCCGAGCGCACGCTCGGCACCATGGACCACTCCACGCCCACCAGCAGCGAACAGGTGTTCGGCAATGTGCCGATCAAGGTGGACGCGGCGGCCAAGCAAGTGCGGCAACTCGAGCAGAACGCCGCCGAATTCGGCGTCGAATTGTTCGCCATGCGCGACGCACGGCGCGGCATCGTGCATGTCATCAGTCCGGAACTAGGGTCCACTCAACCCGGCATGACCGTCGTTTGCGGCGACAGCCACACCAGCACGCACGGCGCGTTCGGCGCCCTCGCCTTTGGGATCGGCAGCACGGAAGTCGGCCATGTGTTCGCGACTCAGTGCCTACTGCAGCGCAAGCCGAAAATCTTCGCCGTGAATGTCGACGGCAGGCTGCGCCTGGGCGTAACCGCCAAGGATTTGATTCTTGCCATCATCGGCAAGGTCGGGGTCTCGGGCGGAACGGGGCATGTATTCGAATATCGAGGCTCGACCATCGACAGGCTGTCGATGGATGAACGCATGACCGTGTGCAATATGTCGATCGAGGCCGGCGCGCGCGCCGGAATGATTGCCCCGGACGAAACCACTTTTGCCTACCTCAAGAACAAGCCGCGCGCTCCGAAAGGAGCGGACTGGGATGCCGCGGTCGCGCGGTGGCGAGGCCTTGTCACCGACCCCGGCACTCGATTTGACGCGTCGGTCGATATCGACGCATCGCAATTGGAGCCGATGATCACTTACGGCACGAATCCCGGCATGGTGGTGCCGATCACCGGCGCGATCCCCGAAATCTCGGGCGATGCCATTAATGACAAGGCATTGCGCTACATGGGTTTCCACGGCGGCGATGCCATGCTGGGTAAACCAATCGATGTGGTGTTCATCGGCAGTTGCACCAATGGCCGACTGGAGGATTTACAGGCTGCGGCGAATATTCTGAAAGGCCGCAAGGTCGCGCCCGGAGTACGTCTGATGATTGTTCCCGGTTCGCAGCAGATCAAGCGCGATGCCGAGGCGGCGGGGCTTGCGGAAATTTTCAAGGCGGCCGGCGCGGAGTGGCGCGAATCCGGCTGCTCCATGTGCCTGGGGATGAACGGCGACACGGTCGCCGCGGGTCAATATGCAATCAGCACCAGCAACCGCAATTTCGAGGGCCGCCAGGGCGTGGGGGCGCGCACTCTGCTGGTCAGTCCGTACACGGCGGCCGCCAGCGCCGTGCGCGGCAGGATTACCGACCCCAGAGAGCTGCTGTAATGGAACCGCTCGAGCGCGTTCGGTCAAAGACGGTCGTCATTCCGTCGAGCAATATCGATACCGATCAAATCATTCCGGCGCGATTCTTGACTACGACGACCAAGGAGGGCCTGGGAAAGCAACTCTTTGCCGATTGGCGCTATGGCGCGGACGGCGCGCCGAATCCGGCGTTCGTACTGAACAAACCGGAGTCGATCGGCTGCCAAGTGCTGGTCGCCGGCCACAATTTCGGCTGCGGCTCCTCGCGCGAGCATGCGCCCTGGGCGCTGCTCGACTACGGTTTCCGCGCGGTGATCAGCACGCAGATTGCCGATATATTTCGCAGCAATTCTCTGAAGAACGGCCTGTTGCCCATTACAGTCGACGATTCGACGGCGCGATGGCTGGAAGATCATCCGGGCGCCGAAGTCGATATCGATCTTAGCGTGGCGCGATTGACGCTGCCGACCGGCGTTGCAGTCACGTTCCCGATCGAAGCATTTGCCCGCCACTGTCTATTGAACGGACTTGATGAACTCGGCTACCTGCGGAGCCGGCTCGGCGACATCGAACGCTATGAAGCCGCGCGTATCAAGGACGCCTAGTTGCAAGCACTGATCGCAGTACTCGCCGGCGATGGCATCGGCGGCGAGGTGACCGCCGAGGCGGTGCGGGCGCTCGAGGCGGTGGCCGCGCGTTTCGGCCATGAATTGCGCTTCGAAGCGGCTCTGCTCGGCGGCGCCGCCATCGATGCCGCCGGCGACGCATTGCCCGCGGCCACATTGGCGCTGTGCCGGCGCGCCGATGCCGTTTTGTTGGGTGCCGTCGGCGGACCGAAGTGGTCGGACCCCCATGCCAAGGTCCGTCCCGAGCAGGGACTGCTGCAACTGCGCAAAGCACTGGGCTTGTTCGCGAATTTGCGCCCGGTGGTTCCGCATCCGGCGCTGCTCGACGCCTCGCCGATCAAAGCCGAATTGTTGCGCGGCGTGGATATCATGGTGGTGCGCGAACTGACGGGCGGCATCTATTTCGGCGAGAAGCGCCACAGCGCCGAAGAGGCCGTCGATGTGTGCCGTTACACGCTGGAGGAAATCGAGCGTGTCGTGCGTCTCGCGGCCGGCTTGGCGCGGACCCGCCGGCGCAAGCTGACCTCAATCGATAAGGCCAATGTCCTTGAAACCTCGCGGCTCTGGCGCTCGACCGTCGAGCGCGTGCTGCCGAGTGAATTTCCGGACGTAAACTTCGAGCACATGTTGGTCGATGCCGCCGCGATGCACCTGTTGAAGCGGCCGCGCGACTTCGATGTGATCGTCACCGAAAACATGTTCGGCGATATTCTCACCGATGAGGCCTCGATGCTGGCGGGCTCCTTGGGGATATTGCCGTCCGCTTCGTTAGGCGCCGGCGCCCGCGGTCTGTTCGAACCCATCCATGGCTCCGCGCCGGACATTGCCGGCCGCGGAATCGCCAATCCCTACGCGGCGATCTTGAGCGCCGCGATGCTGCTGCGTTATTCGCTCAAGTTGCATGCCGAGGCCGACGCCCTGGAAGCCGCCGTTTCTCGAGCCGTCGTGTCCGGCGCGCTGCCCGCTGATTTGGCCGCGCCCGGAACGCTGGGAGTCACGACGCGTGCAGCAGGCGATGCGGTCCTGACTGCGCTTTAGCCGCTCGCTCGAGGCCGGCCTGCAGATCGGCCACGAGATCCGCGCAATCCTCGATGCCGATCGACACGCGCAGCAGCCCCGGCCCGATGCCTGCGCGCAGCCGCGCCGCCTCCTCCATGCCCGCGTGCGTCATGCTCACCGGATGCGCGATGAGACTTTCCACGCCGCCGAGCGATTCGGCGAGGGAAAAGCATTCAAGTCCCCCGAGAAACGCCTCGACGGCGCTCTCGCCGCCCGCAAGTTCAAAACTCAGCATGGCGCCGAATCCGCTTTGCTGGCGCCGCGCGATCTCATGGCCGGGATGGCCGGCAAGACCTGGGTAGAACACGCGCTGCACGGCCGGGTGGCGGTTCAGAACATCCACGACGACCGCCGCGTTCTCGCCGTGAACACGCATGCGGGCGTGCAGTGAGCGCACGCCGCGCAAAGTCAAGAAGCTGTCGAAAGGCGCGCCGGTCACTCCGATGGCATTGGCCCACCACGCCAGATTTTGCTGTAGATCGGCGGTCGCCGCGATCACCGCGCCGCCGACTACATCGCTATGCCCGTTCAGATACTTGGTGGTCGAATGCATGACCAAATCGGCGCCCAAAGCCAACGGCTGCTGCCAGATCGGCGACAGGAAAGTGTTATCGACCGCGACCAAGGCGCCGGTCTGGTGCGCCGCATCGGCGATCGCCCGGATGTCGACGACCCGCAGCAGCGGATTGCTCGGCGTCTCGATCCAAACCAGCTTGGGTTTTGCCGCGAGCGCCGCCTGCAGGGCGGCAGCATCGCTCTGATCGACAAAATCTACGACCAGGTTGCCCTGAACCTGCAAACCCGCGAGCAGTCGATAGGTTCCGCCATAGCAGTCGTAGGGCGCAAGCACTCTTGAACCGGCGGGTAGGGTGGCCAGAATCAACGTAACCGCCGCGAGTCCCGTGCAGGTTACCACCGCTCCGGCGCCGCCCTCCAAATCCGCGAGCGTGGCGGCGAGCTGATCGCGCGTCGGATTGCCGGAGCGCGTGTAATCGTACTTACGAGGTTGGCGGTAGCTCTCAAACGCAAAGTTCGTCGATAAGTAAATCGGGGGCACCACGGAGCCGTGTTGCGCGTCCGATTCTAGCCCGGCGCGAACCGATCGGGTCGCGATATTCTTTTTCCGTTTCACCTTGCTGCTCATGTGTTCTGCTCCGCTAGGGCGTGCTTGATGATGGGTATCAGGGCCGCGCCCTCCTTCAAGAAGGCATCGTGGCCGAAAATCGAATTGATTTCGATGAGTTGACGGGGACCATTGAGCCGCGCGGACAGCGCCTGCATGTCGGTGAAAGGGACGAGCTGGTCCTCGCGCACCGCAATCAGGGTTGCCGGCGTGTGCACCAGCGTCGCATCCACCTGATGCAAATCGATCGATTCGCTCAAGGCGAGGAATGACTCCGCGCGATAGGTTTGCACGTACTCATCACCGCGCGCGAACAGGTAATTCTCGATCGGAAATCGGAACCGATCGCCCTCGCGCACCGGCGCGCCGCCGAAGCGCAATGCAAATTCCACCTCGCTGCGATAGGTGGCCATGGCCAGAGCGCGCGCGAGCTTAAGGCCCCCCGCCCCGTCGCCCCGCGCGAGCGCTTCGCGCACGATTTGCCGCTGCACGCTGCGCCAGGCGGTTGAAAGCACCTGCGACTTGTCCGCGGCGCTGAGTACGACGATGCGGCCGATCAGATCGGCATAGCGCTCGGCGAAACATAGAGCCACCATGCCTCCGTAGGAAGCGCCGACGATGGCGTGCAGAGATTTCAATCCCAGGTGATGGACGATGTGATTCAAGGCCGCGGCCTGATCGTAGGCGCTGATCGGCGGAAATCCACCCGTGCCGTCCGGCGTGGAACTTTGGCCGCGGCCGCCGATATAGTCCAGACCCAAGACCCGGTAATGTCGGGTATCGACGCCCAGACCGGGACCGACGATTTGCGGCCACCAACCCGCACCCGCGGAGTCCGCGACCACGCGATGCGCGGAAATACCCCCCAGCACCGCGACCACCGGGCCGTCCTTGGGGCCGACCAGCCGAAATGCGATTCGGGCGGGGACGAGCGAGTCGCCGAAATGCAGGCGCCACGGCGCCGGTAGGCTCAAAGTCTCGTCGAGCTGAGTTGAAGATTTGTCAGGCAATCAGTCGCTCCTAAAGAGGTTTACATAACCCCTGTGGAGCGCCACCGCTCTTAGCCGTGAAGCCGCGGCGATAACCGCGCTCGACCGACCGCCCATCTACCGGCTTCGGGCAAGTGGCCCGTCACCGCAGGAGTTGGCACCGTTCCAACGGACGTTTAAGTCTTCGGTGGTTGCCCCGGCTTCTAAGGGCCTTTCCCTCAGCCGGTCTAGATAAGCTGTGGGAATTTTAGGCAGCCAATCCGGCCGCGTCAAGCCATTTCACTTGCATGATTTCCATCAATGTACTAACGTATTAGTACATTAACCCATTGTAGCAGTACAGGAAACAGCAGTCCGTGAAAACCAACCGCCCCGTCACCTTGCGCCAGGAACAGCAACATGAACGCGCGCTGTGCACTGCGATCTTGGCCTTGCGAAGCGTCGAGGAATGCCGGAGTTTCTTCCGCGACTTGTGCACGCCGGCGGAATTGCAGGCGATGGCGGATCGATGGGCCGTCGTCGAATCCCTGGAGCGCGGTCTGCCCTATCGAGAGATTCACAAGCAAACGGGCGTCAGCGTCACCACGATAGGCCGCGTCGCCCGCTACCTCACGTCCGGCAACGGTGGTTATCGCGCCGTCGTCGAGCGATTGAGGCCGAGCACATGACTGCCGCACAGCCTGATCCCATGCGCCTGAGGATTGCCGTACAAAAGAGCGGCCGGCTCACCGACAACTCCTTGGATCTGTTGTCGCGTTGCGGCCTGAAGTACAGCCGCGGCAAAGACCAACTGATGTGCTACGGCGAGAACATGCCGCTCGACGTGTTATTCGTGCGCGACGACGATATCCCCGACCTGGTGCAAGAGGATGTCTGCGACCTAGGCTTGGTCGGATTGAATGTCATCGAAGAAAAGCGCTTGGCATTCCAGGCACGCGGCCTAGCGCCGCTGTTCGAGACGGTGCAACTCCTCGATTTCGGGCGCTGCAAGCTTTGCATAGCGGTACCGGACGGCTTCGACTACCGGGGCGCGGCATCGCTCGCGGGCAAACGCATCGCGACCACGTACCCGAACATTCTGGCGCGCTTTCTCGCACAGCGCGGCATTCGCGCCGAAGTGGTGGTGCTGTCCGGATCCGTGGAAATCGCACCGCGTCTCGGCCGCGCCGATTTGATTTGCGATCTGGTCTCGACCGGTTCGACACTGGCCGCCAACCATTTGCGGCAAGCCGAGACCGTACTCGAAAGTCAGGCGGTGCTCATCCGGACGCCGGTGCCCATCCCGTTCGAAAAGCAAGAATGGACGCGACGTCTATTGATGCGCATCGACGGCGTCGAGCAAGTGAAGGGCAGCAAGTACATCATGCTGCACGCACCCCGCTCTGCGTTGCCGGCAATTGCGAAGCTGTTACCGGGGAGCGAGTCGCCGACGGTCATCCCGCTGGAAGGACGCGGCGACCGGGTCGCGGTTCACGCCGTGTGCCGCGAAAATGTCTTCTGGGAGACCCTCGAGGAACTCAAAGGCGTGGGCGCGAGCTCGGTATTGGTGCTCCCGGTCGAGAAGATGCTGGCATAGGACTTCGCCCGAGTCATGCGCATTCTGGACTGGAAATTGCTGTCTTTGACGGAGCGGCGGGCCGCGCTCGAGCGGCCGGCGCTGCACGATGCCGCGGGCGTCGCGGCGCAGGCCCAGAAGATCATCGACGCGGTTCGACGCGGCGGCGACGCTGCGCTGCGTGAGCTGACGGAAAAGTTCGACGCTGCGCGCTTGGAGTCACTGGCCGTGACGGCGCAGGAGTTTCTCGCGGCGGAGCGCATCCTTGCACCCCCGCAGCATGCGGCGATCGAATTGGCGATGTCGACGGTGCGCAAGTTCCACTCAGCGCAGCTGCCGGCAAGCCTGCGCGTGGAGACAGCACCCGGAGTGGTATGCGAGCGCATCAGCGTGCCGGTGCGCGCCGTCGGCCTGTACGTGCCTGCGGGCACGGCCCCGCTGCCTTCGACCGCCATTATGCTGGCCGTTCCTGCCGACATCGCCGGCTGCCCGGTGCGGGTGATGTGTACTCCCCCGGCGCGAAACGGTGCCGCCGATCCCGCCGTGTTGACCGTTGCGCGCAAAGCGGGAGTCGACCGCGTGTTCAAGGTTGGCGGCGCGCAAGCCATCGCCGCCATGGCTTACGGCACGGCCACCATACCCAAATGCGACAAACTGTTCGGTCCGGGCAACGCCTGGGTCACCGCGGCCAAACTGCTGGTTGCCAATGACCCCGCAGGTGCCGCCGCCGATTTGCCGGCCGGCGTGACCGAAGTGATGATCATCGCCGACGACGGCGCTCGAGCCGACTTCGTCGCGGCCGACTTGCTGGCCCAAGCGGAACACAGCGCCCAGGCGCAGGCGCTGCTCGTGACCCCATCGGCGGCACTGGCGCAGGCGGTCGCGCGGGAGGTCGAACGCCAAGTAAGGACCCTGTCGCGCGCGGCCGTCTTAGCGAAGTCTGTGGCCAACATGCGGCTGCTGGTGGTCGAGTCCCTCGAAACCGCGATTGCCATCGCGAACGACTACGCAGCGGAGCATCTGCTGCTCCAAGTACGCGAGCCGCGCGCATGGCTCGCCCGCGTGAACGCCGCAGGTGCGGTGTTTCTCGGCAGTTGGTCGCCGGAAACGATGGGCGACTACTGCAGCGGGCCGAATCACACGCTGCCCACCTACGGGTTCGCCAAGGCGTACAGCGGCTTGTCCGTCGAGGATTTCCAGAAGCGCATCACGGTGCAGGAGCTTTCGCCGGCGGGACTTAAGGGTCTCGGGCCGACGGCTCAGGTTCTGGCCGCACTGGAAGGGTTGGACGCGCATGCGGCGGCGGTCACGATTCGCCTCGAGGCACTCGCGTGAACCCCATACTGTCCCTGGCGCGGCCGGAAATTCGCGCCATCCAACCGTACTCGCATGCCGCTTGGCTGCCGTCTCTGACTCGGTTGCATGCGAACGAAGCGCCGTGGCGACCCGCGGGCGATACCACGCATGCGGGCCTCAATCGCTATCCGGAGCCGCAACCGCGGGCGCTCATCAGGCGCTTGGCCGAGCTGTACGGCGTCCCTGAATCGTCACTGCTGGTCGCCCGCGGCAGCGATGAGGCCATTGACCTGTTGTCCCGAATCTACTTGCGCGCCGGCACGGACTGCATATTGCAATGCTCGCCGACCTTCGGCATGTACCAGATGGCCGCGCGCATCCAGGGCGCGGACGTGGTCGAGGTGCCGCTCGACCGCGCCCACGGCTGGAGCGTGGATCCGGAGATGGTACTGGCCGCTTGGCGGCCGACAGTTAAACTGGTGTATCTGTGCTCGCCGAATAATCCGACGGCGAACCTGCTGGATGTTGGAGCGCTCGAGGCGCTGTGCAAGGCGCTGGAGGGAAAGGCCATTGTCGTCATCGATGAGGCCTACATTGAATGGTCGCGCTCCGCCAGCCTCACGCCCTGGCTCAGTCGCTACCCGACGCTTGCAATACTGCGCACCCTGTCCAAGGCTCACGCCTTGGCGGGCGCACGCATCGGCGCGCTGCTCGCGGCTCCCGAATTGATCCAACTCGCCAAACGCGTGATACCACCCTATTCCCTGGCCCAGCCTACGGTGGAGGCGGCACTGCATGCGCTCGAACCTGCCGAAATAGCGGCCTCGCAAGTCAGACTCGATACACTACTGGCGGAGCGCGAATATCTGCGCCGAGGACTAGAGGCGTCCCCATTGGTTGAAAAAGTGTGGCCGAGCGACACCAATTTCTTGCTCATCGATTGCCGTGACGCCGACCGCTTCATGCGCGAAAGCATCGCCGGCGGTTCGATCGTGCGCGACCTGCGCGCCAATCCCGCGCTACCCCGATCGCTGCGTGTCTCGGTCGGCACTCGTGCCGAGAACAACGCGCTGCTCGCCAGCTTGGAACCGGCATGAGCGGCCGACGAATCATTTTCGTGGATCGCGACGGCACCTTGGTCGAGGAACCGCCCGACGAAAAAGTCGATTCCTTGGAGAAAATTCGCCTGCTGCCAGACGTCATCGCGGCGCTGCTGGGTCTCAGAGGGGCCGGCTTTACATTCGTCATGGTGACCAATCAGGACGGGCTGGGAACTGCGAGCCTGCCGCACGAGAAATTCGAGCTCGCGCACCGCTTCATTATGAATTTGTTCGCCTCGCAGGGCATCGAGTTCGACGCGGTGTTCATTTGCCCGCACTTCGAGAGCGAGAGCTGCGCCTGCCGGAAACCCAGAATCGGCATGGTGCAGGACTACGTTGGAGCCGATCCGGTCGACAAGGCGAATAGCTACATGATCGGCGACCGCGACACGGATCTGCAATTTGCGGGCAATTTGGGATTGCAGGGCGTCCGGGTGCGCCTGCTCGGCAGTCCCGCCGAGACTTGGCCGGCCATTGCCAACTACATTATCGGCCGGGCGCGGCGCGCCCACCTGCATCGCAAGACCAAGGAAACGGACATCGAGATCGACGTCGACCTGTCCCGTGAAGGTCCGATCAATGTTTCCACCGGCTTGGGGTTTTTCGATCACATGCTGGAACAAATTGCCAAGCATGGCGGTTTTTCGCTGCAGCTGAAATGCACGGGTGATTTGCATATCGACGAACACCACACGATCGAGGACTGCGCGCTCGCTCTCGGAGCGGCGCTGCGCGAAGCCGTGGGCGATAAGCGCGGCATCGGCCGCTACGGGTTTTTACTCGCGATGGACGAGGCTGAGGCTCAGGTCGCGCTCGATATCTCGGGCCGGCCGTACTTTGTCTGGGAAGGCCGCTTTAACCGCGACCGCATCGGCGAGCTGCCGACCGAACTGGTGCCGCATTTTTTCCGGTCTCTGGCCGAGGCGCTCGGAGCGGCGTTGCACCTCAGCGTGCGGGGCGAGAATACGCATCACATGGTCGAGTCTTGCTTCAAGGGAGTGGGCCGCTGCCTACGCCAGGCCATTCGCCTCGAGGGAACCGAACTGCCGAGCACCAAGGGATCGCTGTGAGCGCGTGCGACATCGTCATCGTCGCCGGCGGCGGAGCGAACATCGCCTCGTTGCAGTTTGCGCTGCAACGGCTGAACGCGGCGGCTCAAGTATCGGCGGACCCGGAGAGAATCCGCGCCGCGACCCACGTCATTCTGCCGGGAGTCGGTGCTGCCGCCGGTGCGATGGAAAGATTGCGGAGCAATCGCTTGCATGAACTCATTCCGACACTTACGCAACCGGTACTCGGCATCTGCTTGGGGATGCAGCTGCTGTACGAATCCTCGGACGAGGGTCCCTCGCCCTGCCTCGGCATCATTCCGGGACGCGCCAGCCGATTCGTCGAGGCGCCCGGCCGACCGGTGCCGCACATCGGTTGGAACACTCTGGGCATCCGCCGAGAATCCGCCCTGTTGGCCGGATTGGGCGACGATGATTACGCCTATTTTGTGCATAGCTACGCGCTGCCCTTGAGCGATGCGACCGTTGCGAGCACCCGCTACGGCGACACTTTCAGCGCCTGTGTCGAGTGGAAGAATTTTTTCGGCGCACAGTTCCATCCCGAGCGCTCCGCCGCGGTCGGCGCACGCTTGCTGCAAAACTTCCTGGCCGTCAACTGATCATCGAGCATCGATCGCCACATGCGTCTCATTCCCGCCATTGATTTAAGAGCCGGGCGCTGCGTGCGCCTGATGCAAGGCGATTTTGACGCCGAGACGCGCTACGACGCGGATCCGCGCTCGTTGCTCATCAAGTATCGGGACTACGGCGCGCAATGGCTGCATGTGGTGGACCTCGACGCCGCGCGCGACGGCAGTACCGCGAATCGCCCTGTCATCGCCGATCTGGTCGCGCAGAAACACTTGCAGCTGCAAGTGGGCGGCGGCTTGCGCAATACCACGGCGGTTGCACAAATGCTCGACTTGGGCGTTGCCCGGGTGGTGGTCGGCAGCGCCGCCGTTACCCAGATCGATCAAGTGCGGACCTGGCTCAAACATTTTGGAGCGCAGCGCGTGACGCTCGCCTTCGACGTCCGTTTGGATGAGAAGGGCACGCCGCGCGTCGCGACTCACGGGTGGCGGGAACTATCTGGAGCTTCGCTGTGGGATGCCGTGGCGCACTACGCCGGCGCCGACCTCGTTCATGTGCTTTGCACCGACGTCAACCGCGACGGCACTCTGTCGGGGCCGAACGTCGGTCTGTATCAAGAGGCCGTAAAACGCTATCCGCAGATACAATGGCAAGCCTCGGGTGGAATCCGCGACGCGCGTGATTTGCGCGCCCTGACCGATGCAGGCGCGGCGGCCGCGATCAGCGGCAGAGCGCTGCTCGAGGACCGTATTCCAATAGAGGATTTGCAAGCATTCTTGCCAAACGGATAATCCCCTGCTTGGATGTGCGCGGCGGACAAGTCGTCAAGGGCGTGCGCTTCCGCGACCACCGGATCGTCGGCGACATCATGGAATTGGCTGCACGCTACCGCGACGAGGGCGCAGATGAACTTGTGTTTTATGATATCTCCGCGAGCCCCGAGGGGCGGTCGGTGGACCGCACCTGGGTCACACGCGTGGCCCGCGTCCTGGACATTCCGTTTTGCGTGGCGGGAGGGATTCGATCCGTCGCGGACGCGGAGGAAGTGCTGGCGTCGGGCGCGGAAAAGGTGTCGATCAATTCGCCGGCCCTGTCGGACCCCGAGTTGATCGACGCCCTGAGCGAGCGCTTCGGCGCGCAGTGCGTGGTCGTCGGGATTGACAGCCAAACCGTCGATGACGACTACCGCGTGCAGCAATTCACCGGCGACGTCTCGCGCGCTCGCGATGCCTCGCGCAGAACTCTCGACTGGGTGCTGGAGGCGCAGCGGCGCGGCGCCGGCGAGATCGTGCTCAATTGCATGGCGAGCGACGGTGTGCGCCGGGGCTACGACATCGAACAGCTTCAGGCGGTGCGCAGCGTCTGCCGGGTGCCGCTGATTGCCTCGGGAGGCGCCGGCGAACTTGAGCATTTCGAGGAAGTTTTCCGGGCTGCGGGAGTTGATGCGGCGCTCGCCGCCAGTGTCTTTCATTCGGGCGAGGTTGCGATACCGGAACTAAAGCGGCAACTGCGGGCCCGCGGCATCGAGGTGCGACCGTGACCACATTGCAGGAGCTCGATTGGGACAAGTCGGACGGGTTGCTGCCCGCCGTCGTGCAGGACGCCAACAGCGGCGCGGTTCTCATGCTGGCGTATATGAATAAAGATGCGCTCGCCGCGACACTCTCGACCGGCCGCCTCACGTTTTGGAGCCGCAGCAGAAACCGGCTCTGGACCAAGGGCGAGACCTCGGGCAACTTCCTTGAGCTTCGCGGAATCGCTGCGGATTGCGACGGCGACGCCTTGCTCGTATTGGCCGAGCCCAAGGGACCTGCCTGCCACCTGGGAACCCCCACTTGCTGGGGCGAGAAGCCGCCGCAAAGCGCTGCCGAGAAGCTGGCGTTCCTTGGGACGCTGGAGCAGGTTATCGTGCAACGCATTGCCTCCCGGCCGCAAGGCAGCTACACCGCCAAACTGCTGGCCGAAGGCAATCGGCGCATCGCGCAAAAAGTCGGCGAGGAAGGGCTTGAATTGGCGCTTGCCGGCGTCGCGCAGTCCGATCGCGAAATAATCGGCGAAGCCGCGGATCTGCTCTATCACACCCTGCTGTTGCTGAAGGTGAAAGACCTGTCGCTGGCGCAGGTCATCGTGGAGCTTCAATCGCGGCATGCTGAGCGCGAACGACGATGAGTGCACTACGGCAATTGCGCTAGTTCGAGCAGGGTAAGCGCGCCGTGAATTGCGTGCCGCCTGCCTTGGTCGACGCGACGGTCAATTGGCGCCGTCTGTGCCTCTTCCCTTGCAAATTCGATCTCGAGCTGCAGCGCGATCAGCTGTGCGAATCGGTTGAACATCGACACGATTTTCGGATCCGATACTTTGGCCGGGCGCGGATATCACCAATTCACTTTATGACGCCGCTACAATAGGATTGTGACGTGTCGCAAGGGCAATCGATCTCGCCGCTGAGGATTCTCTATATTGAGGATAACGAGTTGGTGCGCGAGATTACTTGCGAGCTGCTGGCAACGAATGCGCGGGAGGTTGTTGCCGTGTCTACCGGCGAGGAGGCGCTGCACGCGTTCCAGGAGAGCCGGTTCGATATCGTGGTCACCGATGTAAGTTTGCCCGAGATGTCCGGTATTGATCTCGCCCGCCATGTCTTGAAGATCGCTCCGTCGGTGCCCGTCATCCTTGCCACCGGGTATGCGTTGGACCTCGACGACTGCCGGTTGGGTCCTACGGTCCGCACGATCGCCAAGCCGTTCGATGGACCGGCATTGGATGCGCTTATCCACAGCCTTTGCGGCGCCCGCGCGCCCATCTAGGATCGAACGGCGCGGCGATTACGCCGCAGGGCATAGACGGCTATGCCCATCCACACCACGTTCAACGCAACCGACGGCCACGCATTGTTCCAGCCGCTGTTGATGATCAAGCCCAGCGCACCTAGGACATTCATGTACTGATAGATCGCCGAGCGCGCCTGGATCTTGCCGATCGACAGCAGGCTATAAGCGCAGAGAATGAGCAGCGCGCCTGCCCATCCGGAAATATCGACGAAGTCCTTCCAATACATCGGAGCCGCGCGCCTTCCGCTTGATCGACTAGTTCTTGTACAAGGTCGCTGCGTCGCGCGCCAGCGCCTCGATGCCGGCCCAATCGCCGGCGGCGACCATCGCGCCGGGCGCCATCCATGATCCGCCGACGCACGCCACATTGGGCAGCGCCAGGTAATCGGCAGCGCTTGCGCGGGTGACTCCTCCCGCCGGATAGAATAGAACGTCCGGAAACGGCGCGCTCAGCGCTTGCAGCATGCCGGCGCCGCCCGCCTGCTGCGCCGGGAAAAACTGCAGGACGCTGAAGCCCGCGGTACGCGCTGCGATCAATTCCATCGGCGTCATGATTCCCGGGAGCAATGGGAACCGCGCGCCGCGCGCCGCGGCGGCCAGCTCGGGAGTCAGTCCCGGCGTCACGCCGAATTGCGCACCTGCCCGATCGGCAGCCGCAAAGTCCACGGCGCGCGTCAACATGCCGACGCCGACAACGGCGTCGGGCACCGCCTTGCGTATGGCTTCGACCGCGCCGAGCGCAACGGGCGTACGGACGGCAATCTCGATGACACGCAGCCCGCCCGTCGACAGGGCACGCGCCAAAGGCAACGCATGCGCAAGCTCGGTGATGGTCAACAGCGGAATGACCCGCGCAAGTCCCACTATTTCACGAATGTTCACCGAAGCATTGTGCCATACCGCGAAGACTTAACTGAATGCGGGCGCAAGTGCTACGCTGTGCAGTATGAAATCAGATCCACCGGGGCATCGTTATCCGGACATGGATTCGCTGTCGCGCGATCTAGCGGCCCGGATTGCCGCGAATTTAGCGGCGGCGATTGCCGCGCGTGGGACCGGAAGCCTGGTCGTGTCGGGCGGGCGATCGCCGGTGATTTTTTTCGAACATTTGCGTGCGCAGCCTATCGATTGGAGCCGCGTTTGCGTGGCGCTCGCCGATGAGCGCTGGGTCGAGCCCGCTGATGCCGCCAGTAATGAACGGTTGGTGCGCGATACGCTGCTGAAGGATCGGGCCGCCGCCGCCCGCTTCCTGGGGCTGAAGAATGGCGCGCCGACGCCGGACCTCGGCGCCGTGTCGGCTTGGGAAACCTTTGCGCGCATACCGCGGCCGTTCGACGCGGTAATGCTCGGCATGGGTGACGACGGCCACACAGCTTCCCTATTTCCCGGATCGCCGAATCTACCGAGCGCGCTCAACCCGGCCGCGGCCGCGGGCTGTGTCGGCATGTGGGCGCCTGTTGCTCCGCAGCCTCGACTGAGTTTGAATTTGACGGCGCTGCTCGATGCGCGGCGCGTGGTGGTGCTCATCAGCGGCGAGTCGAAATGGCGTACCTATGTCGGCGCATGCGAGCCGGGCCCCTTGCACGAAATGCCGGTGCGCGCCGTGCTGCGGCAACAGCGTACGCCGGTCGAGGTGGTCTGGTCGCCGTAACTCAGCTGTGCGCGAGCAAGAACCGCAAGGTTCTGCGCAATGGTTCCGCCGCCCCCCAAAGAAGCTGATCGCCTACCGTAAATGCGGAAAGATATTCCCCGCCCATCGCGAGCTTACGCAAGCGGCCGATCGGTATTTCCAGGCGGCCGCTGACGGCAGCCGGAGATAGCTCTCGTATCGATGCTTCGCGCTCGTTGCGCACCACGCGCACCCAAGAGTTGCCGCCGCCGATCAGCTGTTCGACTTCGCCCAGCGGAAGGTCCCGCTTCAGCTTGATCGTCAGGGCTTGCGAGTGGCAGCGCATGGCGCTGACTCGCACGCAGATGCCTTCCACCGGCACCGGTTGCGCCTCCGTGCCCATGATTTTATTGGCCTCTGCGCCCGCCTTCCATTCCTCGCGGCTCTGGCCGCCGCCCAAATCCTTGTCGATCCATGCAATCAGGCTCGCCGCGAGCGGCACGCCAAACTGCGAGGTCGGAAAATCGGCGGCGCCAAGAGAATCGCTCACCGCACGATCGATCTCGAGTATTCCGGCGGCTGGGTTCTTAAGCGCCGGCGATGCGGACCGGTACACCGCGCCCATTTGCTCGAGCAGCTCCCGCATGTGCTGCGCGCCGGCGCCCGAAGCCGATTGGTAGGTCATGGCGGTGATCCACTCCACCACCCCCGCTCGCAGCAAGCCGCCGACCGCCATGAGCATGAGCGATACCGTGCAATTGCCGCCGATAAAGTCCCTCACTCCAAGCTCGCGTGCGGACTGCATTACCGGCAGATTGACGGGATCGAGGACGATCACGGCATTCTTTTTCATGCGCAGGCTGGACGCAGCGTCGATCCAATAGCCCTGCCAGCCGGCGGCGCGCAATTGCGGGTGGATCCTCTCGGTGTAGTCCCCGCCCTGAGTGCTGATCAGAATGGAAAGCTTCGCCAGCGCCGAAATATCGTTGGCGTCGAGCACTGGTCCAACGTTACGGCCAATGTCGGGCGCTATGCCGCCTGCCCGCGATGTGCTGAAGAATCTAGGGTCTATGAGGTCAAAGTCTTTCTCCGCGCGCATTCTCTCGAGAAGGACCGACCCGACCATTCCGCGCCAACCGATGATGCCGACTTGGGTCATGAGTCAATCATAAACTCAGGCGCGGGAGGCCGCAGGTTATAGTTTGACGCCATGGCGTATCCGTAAGCTCCGCAGTTCGCGATCAGCAAAACATCGCCCTCGACGGTCGGTGCCAACCATCGGTCGGTGCCAAGTTGGTCGGCGGTCTCGCATATCGGGCCGACGATGCTGACTTTGCAGCTCAACGGTTCTTCGAGGCGTGTGAGATTGCGGATATCGTGATGCGCGCCATACAGAGCGGGCCGAATGAGGGAGTTCATGCCGGTCGCGATGCCGACGTAGCGGATATCGCCTTTGTCCTTCAACTGCGTCACCACCGCCACCAATACTCCGGCTTTCGCGACAATGAGCCGCCCCGGCTCCATCCAGAACCGAATGCCGGGAAATCTCTTCTTAAGAGCGGCAACGCCGTGGTCGAGCGCGCCGAGATCGATTTCGCCCATCCCAAGTTGTTCCGGCACGCCGATTCCGCCGCCGAGGTCGACCACCGACACGTCGGGGAAGCGCTTCGCGAGATCCGCCAGTAATTCACCGGTCTCGGTCCAATTGGCCACGTCGAATACTCCGCTGCCGGTGTGCGCGTGCAGTCCGGTCACTCTCGCACCGGCGCTCCTCGTCAACGCGACCAGCTCATCCGCCTGCGACAACGGCACGCCGAACTTTGAATGGACGCCGGCCGTGCGCACATGATGGTGATGACCGCGGCCGAAGCCGGGATCGATTCGCAGGAAAATCTCCCTGTCGCGGAACACCTCAGGCCACATCTTGAGCGGGTACAAGTTGTCCAATGTGACTCGTACGCCCTTCTTGAAACCATATTCATATTCACTGCGGGGCGCAAAATTCGGCGTGAATAGCACTCGCTCAGGTTCAAGGCCGGACACGCTGGCAAACGAATGTTCGAGCTCGCCTTGCGATACGCACTCCAGCATCAAACCGGCGGCATACACTCGACGCAGGATCGCAGGGTGCCAATTGGCTTTCATCGCATACGCCCACCGCTCGACCGACTGTACGCAAGTCAGCGCCGCAACGGCCGCGTCCACGGTCGCCATGTCGTACACGAAGGCCGCCGATTCGCGCTTCGCGATCTCGATCAGGCGCCGGCGTTTGAGCTTATCCTCCCACCAGCCCGGCTCGGCCGCCGCGCGATTTTCTTCGGACGCGAACAATTGCTGCCAAGTTGGTCCCAGTACCTTGTCGGAACCGATGCTCTGAATGAGACGCTCGTGCAACTGCTTCACCAAGCGGTCCCCCTGGGACTCGTCGATTACGAATGTGAAGTTCAGATCGTTCGCCGCTTGAGTCACCAGATAGATCTTCTGATCTTGGAACAACTCGAAGGCAGAGCCCAGTTCGTGCAGGATTCCGCGAATGTTGTGACCCAACAAGCTCAAGGAAGCGCAAGGGCCGAGTATTTCGACGCGACATAGTTCTGCCAGCGCCGCCGTCAATCGCTTAAGCGCGGCCGCGTCCAGCGTATTTGCGGTGGGATCCAACGACACGGTGACGTTCGTCTCCGACGTCGAAACCAAATCCACCGACATGCCGTGTAGTTTGAAAATCTGAAACGCGTCCGCCAAGAACCCTACCTGGTGCCACATGCCCGGACTCTCCATGGAGACCAGAGTGATGCCCTTTCTGATGGCGATTGCCTTGACTTGCGCAGCACTGCCGCCGACGTTCGCGGACACCACCGTCCCTTCGAGGCCGGGCGCCTGCGTCGCGTAGACATGCAGCGGAATATTGTATTGCCGCACCGGCAGGACACACCGAGGATGCAGGACCTTCGCGCCGTTACTGGCAATTTCCTGCGCTTCATCGTAGTGCAGCGCGCGCAGCAGCCGAGCGGTGGGAATGGCGCGTGGATTGGCGCTGAACAGGCCCGGCACATCCGTCCAAATCTCCAGGCGGGCGGCGCTCAATTTGGCCGCAAAGTAGGCTGCGGAGGTGTCGGACCCTCCGCGGCCCAACAACACCGTGTCCCCCGCATCGTTGGCCGCGATGAAGCCTTGAGTTATCACGACTTGATTCAGCGCCCGCCATTGCGCCTGCAATTTCGCATCCGGTTTGAAATCACAGGTCGCCGACAGCAGGCTCGACTGCGACGTCGCACTATGGCGATCTTCGGCGCGCAGCACCTGTCGCGCGTCCACCCACGCGGCAGTCACGCCCTGAGCATTCAAAAAGGTTGCGCCGAGCGAGGTGGCCAGAAGTTCGCCCATCGCCATGACGCGCGCGCGAATGCCATCGCTCAGCGCGCGGCTCCGGGAGATGGCGGCCGCCAATTGCCGCAGCTCATCCATAAAGGAGTCGAATTGCCGGCCGGCGACGATCGACAAATGCCGCGCGAGATCACGGTGCGTCATCTCGATCTGCTCGAGAACCGGCGCATGAGTTCCGGTAATGGCCGATGACAGCAAAGATTCAAGGGCGTCGGTGATGCCGGACAAAGCCGAATGCACGACCACCGGCCGCATGCCGGCAGCAATGCGCTCGCGCAGCACGCCGACAATGTTGTGCCAATTGCCGGCGGACGACACGCTGCTGCCGCCGAACTTGAGCACAACCCAGACTTGACTATTTGCTAACACGAGGTACGACGCGCATGAGGGATCATACGCAGGCTTGCACGATGAACTTGTTAGTCGTCTTCGAAGATGTCGCGCAGCTCTTTTTCCAACTGTCGTTCCGCGAGCACGTCCTCGACCCGGCTCCACGCAGCCTTACCACGCTTAGGGATAGCCGGCGCCTTTGGACGCCGCTCGGTACGCTCCAGCATGGGATCGAACTCTTGAGATTCCTCGGCTTCCCCTAGAAACTCATCGTCGATGTCAAAATGTTCGTCTTCGCGTGCGCTCATTGGTCGGGAAAAGCCCCTGAAATCAATAGGATCGATCTGCCCCGGTGCGTGAAGTTGCGCACTATAGCCGATTCTGTCCGGCATTCAACTGTCCCGATCATTTTCGGCAGCCATCCGCAGGGGCTGCCGCAGACAGAATTAGTCTGTCACAAAGTTCGTTTTATTAATAATATAAATATCAATTAGTTATAGATTATATCTAATATTGATTCCCTCCTCGGGCTCCCGCCCTAGGTGCCGGTGCGCGCCCTGTCCGCGCGCGATGGCAACGCCCCTTGCGCGACGGCGCGATTCACCGCCGACAACAACGCCAAGAGCGAGGCTGTAATAATGTTCGGGTGTGCGCCCGCGCCAAACAAGGTGCGGCGGGAGCGCGTGGTAATTTCAATGTACGACACTGCCTGCGCCGCGCTTCCCTGCCCTCGAGAATGCTCTTCGTAAGAAAGCACGTCGAAAGGCAATTCGATGGCCTTGACCATGGCATCGATTGGTCCCGACCCTTGACCCAACCAAGTCTCGAGCCGGCCCGCATTCTCCACTTGTATCGAAAGCCGCTCGCTGTCCGCGCCGTCGGTGGACGCCGCAAGCTGGTGAGAGCGATACACGAAGGGCATTCGGGGAGTGAGATATTCGCTGGTAAAAAGATCCCATATCTCTTGTGAAGTTAATTCTTTACCGGTGATATCGGCCTTTGCTTGCACCACTTGGCTGAATTCGATTTGCAGACGGCGCGGCATCACCAGCTGATAGTCCCGCTCCAACAAATACGCCACTCCGCCCTTGCCCGACTGGCTGTTGACACGGATGATCGAATCGTACGAGCGCCCGAGATCCGAGGGGTCGACGGGAAGATAGGGCACATCCCAAAGATCCCGCTCGGTGCGCGCCGCAAGCCCTTTCTTGATGGCGTCCTGGTGCGAGCCGGAGAACGCCGTGAAGACCAGGTCCCCTACATAGGGGTGACGCGGGTGAATCGGCAACTGAGTACAGGCTTCCGCACAGCGCGCGGTTTCGTTGATATTCGAGAAGTCCAGCGCCGGATCGACCCCTTGGGTATACAGGTTGAGGGCCAGCGTTACGATATCGACGTTGCCGGTGCGCTCGCCGTTGCCGAACAGGGTCCCCTCCACTCGCTGCGCACCGGCCATCATCGCGAGCTCGGCGGCCGCAACCGCCGTGCCGCGGTCGTTATGCGGGTGCACGCTGAGAATCACCGAATCGCGCCTGGCAACGTGCCGCGAGAACCATTCCATTTGATCGGCGTACACATTGGGTGTCGCCATTTCGACGGTCGCAGGCAAATTCAGGATCGACTTGTGCGCCGGTGTCGGTTCCCAAACCGCGTTTACCGCATCGCAAATATCGACCGCGAAATCGAGCTCGGTGGCGGTAAAGCTTTCGGGGCTGTATTGAAACACCCACTGCGTGTCGCGCTCGCGCAGCGCATGTTCCCGCACCGCGGTGGCGCCGCGCACGGCGATGTCGACAATGCCGGCGCGATCGAGCCGGAACACCATGCGGCGCTGAGCGGCCGAGGTCGAGTTGTACACATGCACGATCGCACGGCGCGCTCCCTTGAGCGACTCGAAGGTGCGGGCAATCAATTCCGTGCGGGCCTGCGTCAGCACCTGGATGGTGAGGTCATCGGGAATCAGCTTTTGCTCGATGATTTCGCGGACGAAGTCGTAGTCGGTCTGCGATGCCGCGGGGAATCCAACTTCAATTTCCTTGAAGCCGATCTTTACCAGCAGGTCGAACATGCGGCGCTTGCGAACGGCATCCAGGGGCTCGATCAGCGCCTGGTTGCCGTCCCGCAGATCGACGCTGCACCAGGTGGGGGGTGCGGTAATGACCCGACCCGGCCAGGTCCGATCGGCTAGATCGACGGGGGTAAAGGCACGATATTTGGTCGACGGGTCACGCAACATGGTGTTCTCACTCGCGCCGGGCGCGATACGAATTCAAGCCAAAATCGCCCTTTTAAAGGGTTCATTTGGGGATTTAGCGGTCTTGTATGCGCCGACCGTTAGCGCGAAGGGGGTGGCGCCTAGCGGCGCAGCAGCAGCAGCGCAAGAGATTCCGGACGCGGCAAGCGGCGCGGAATGACTGGAATCTTGCAGATGAGTGCGCACATATTTAGGGAATCTAGCATTCCTCGCTCCTTGGGAGCAATAGGCAAGCGCTAGACCCAGCCCTGAATCCGGCTTTTCACGATCGCCGTAAGCGCCTCGGCGTGCAGGTCGTCGTCGTTCAGAGCCGCGACCAGGCTCAATCGCTCGCCACCCAAATCCAGAAACTTGTCTCGATAGCCAATCGCGACCTCTTCCAGAGTCTCCAGACAATCCACGGCAAACGATGGCGACGCGACGGTGAGCTTGCGCAAGCCGCGGCGGGCCAACCCCCGCAGCGTATCCTCGGTATAGGGCTGTAGCCAAACCACTGAACCGAAGCGTGACTGATAACAGTGCGACCAATCGTCCGCCGCCAGCCCTAAGCGCGAAACCACCAATCGTGTCGTTGCCTCGGTTTGCGCCTGATACGGATCGCCTTGCTTCACGTACGCCGCAGGTATGCCGTGATAGGAGAGCAGCAGATGCGAACGTTCGCCGATATCGGTCCAGTGCTGCCGTATGCGCGCGGCCATGGCGTCGATATAACCCGCATCGCCGCAGTAGCCATTGACAAAACGAGTTTCCGGCACGCAACGCAAACGCTGCAAAGCCCGGCTCACCCGATCGAACACCGAACCCGTCGTCGATGAGCAATATTGCGGGTACAGCGGCAGCACCAAGAGCTTCGTGACGTTTTGTTCGGCCAAGGAATTGATCGCGCCCGCGATACTCGGATTGCCGTAGGTCATGCCGAGGGCGACGCGCACTCGATCGCCCAAACAATCTTGCAGCAGCCGGCTGATTTTCGCGGCGAGAGCGTGGGAATACACCGCCAATGGCGAGCCGCCGGGCATCCAAACCTTGCGGTATTTGCGCGCGGTTCGCAGCGGACGAAACGGTAGAACGACTCCATACAGCAGCGGCAGCCAAAGCAAGCGGGAAGTATCGATGACGCGTCGATCGCCCAGGAATTCACGCAGGTAGCGCTGCACGGCGAAATATGACGGCGCGTCCGGCGTACCGAGATTGACGATCAGCACACCGATCCGTTCAGGTGTTGGCGCTGCGGCCGGCGCCGCGGCGCGATAATAGGGCATTGATCAGATCCTTATGCTATCCCGCTCACACAGTATACTGCCTGCCGGATGAAGCCCCGCACTGCGTATTGCCAGTCATGAATTGGTTGAGCCCCAGTGAGAGCGAGGCGCTGCGACTTAGCCTGAGCGTGGCGATGCGCAGCGTCTTGTTCAGCTTGCCTCTGGCGATTCCGATTGCTTGGGTGCTGGCGCGGCGCCGGTTTGTCGGGCGCACCTTGCTCGACGCGTTCGTGCACCTGCCCCTGGTGCTGCCGCCCGTCATGGTAGGTTACTTGCTTTTGCTGTTATTCGGCGCTCGGGGAGTCATCGGATCTTGGCTCGAACGCGTCTTAGGTATAGAGCTCATATTCACCCGCAACGGCGCGGCGCTTGCCACCGCCGTAATGTCATTTCCACTGATGGTGCGCGCCATGCGCCTTTCCTTGGAAAATGTCGATCGCGGCCTCGAGGACGCCGCGCGCACTTTAGGCGCCGGCGCGGTCGACCGATTCGCGACGGTCACGCTGCCACTGATGCTGCCGGGCATTCTGGCGGGGGCGATTACGGCATTTTCCGCCGCCTTGGGCGAATTCGGCGCGGTCATTACCTTCGTATCCAATATTCCCGGCGAAACGCGCACGCTGCCGCTGGCCCTTTACACGGCGCTGCAAACCCCCGGTGGCGATGGCGCCGCCGCGCGGCTTGCGTGCATTTCCTTTGCCTTAGGGCTTGGCGGCCTGCTCTTATCCGAATACTTCGTACGGCGCGTGCGTCGCCTGTTGGGCCGCTGATGCTCGCGGTAACGGTCAAGAAGCAGCGAGGATCCTTTGCGCTCGACGCCGAATTCGAGCTGCCGACGCCGGGAGTGGTCGCCTTGTTCGGCCGATCGGGCAGCGGCAAGACTACATTGGTCAATATCATTGCCGGGCTCCTCGACGCAGACGTAGGAAGGGTGAGGCTCGACGAGTCGCAATTGCTCGATACGGAGCGGAAGATCGACGTGCCGCCGGAACGGCGACGAATCGGCTATGTGTTTCAAGATGCGCGGATGTTCCCGCACCTAGGCGTCACGGCCAATCTGCGGTACGGCGCAAAGCGCGCGGTCGGAAGCCCGTTCGTGAGTTTCGAGGACGTTACCACACTGCTGGATCTTGGACCGCTGCTGGCAAGGCGGATCCATCAACTGTCCGGCGGCGAGCGACAACGGGTCGCGATCGGCCGCGCACTGCTGTCTCAGCCGCGCCTGCTGTTATTGGACGAACCGTTGGCTGGATTGGATGCCGCGCGCCGCGAGGAGGTGTTGCCCTACCTCGAGACCTTGCGCGATCGATTGGCGATTCCCATGGTGTACGTCAGCCACCACTTCGAGGAGGTATTGCGGCTCGCGACCCATGTGGTGCTGATGGTCTCAGGCGTCGCGGTCGCTCAAGGAGGGATCAGTGAGATGAGCCTGCATCGGCAGCTGCGCGCCATCATCGGCCCCGACGCCATCGGCGCGATCGTCGAGGGCGAGGTCCTTGGCATGAATCCCGTGAGTGGATTGACTCGAATGCGGGTCGGGCGCGGCGAACTGCATGTACAGGCCGCGGATCTTCAGCCAGGGGCGAAGTTACGCGTGCAAATACTGGCGCGGGATATCATCGTCGCGACCCAGGCGCCGCAGCGTTTGAGCGTGCGCAACTCGCTGCCCGGCTCGATCGTTGAAATTGCCAGCGACGATGAGGAATCGGATCTGATCGCGATCGACATCGGTGGAACTCGGATCATGGCACGAATTACCAAAGCGGCCACCCGCGAGTTGGTGCTGACGGTTGGGTTGGCCGTATGGGCCCTGGTCAAGGCGGTGTCGCTGCGTGGGCGCTCCTTTTCCGCCCCGATACACGGCGAGTGATCGGCGCTACGTCAAACGCGTGCCCAAATGCACGATCGCCACGATGTGGTCATGCGCCTGCAGCCCGACCGCCGCTTTGACGCCGGGATCGTAGGCTGCGGCACCCGTCTTCCACATCGATCCGTAACCCAAGCCGTGCGCCGCGAGAATGAGATTCTGCACGGCGGCGCCCACGGCGATCACTTGCTCGATCTGCGGCACTTTGGGATGCTCGAGCCGCACCGCGCAGCCGGCCACGATGATCGTCGGCGAGCGCCTGATCTTGTTGCGCTCCGCCTCCACTTGTTCGGCGCTCAGGGTCGGCATTCGCAGGCGTTTTGCCTCGGCGGCTGCTCGCGCAAAGGTTTCCCTCGACTCTTCATCCAAAACAATGAAACGCCAGGGTTTCAGACGGCCGTGATCCGGCGCGCGTCCCGCGGCCTCGATGATTCGGGCGAGATGTTCCGGTGAGACACCCGGCTCGACCAGACGTGCGGCGGTCGTGCGCGTATCGATCGCGGCAAACAAGTCCATCTAAGGCTTCCTCAACATCCAGGACCCCTCACCATAGAGAATGGGAATTCTCGCCAATTCGGCTGTGTTATTGTGACCCAACTACCCCATCAGTGTCTTTAAGGAGCCCTCAATGAATCGTATTGTCTTGGCGTCCATTGGCGCGCTGCTGACCGCGGCCGCCTACGCAGCGCCGGTCACCTACACCCTCGATCCTACGCACACCTATCCGAGTTTCTCAGCAGATCACTTTGGCGGTTTGTCGGTATGGCGCGGGAAATTTACGAAGACTTCGGGCAATGGCGTGTATGACAAGGCGGCGAAATCCGGCTCGATCGACGTCACGGTGGACGTAAGTTCTATTGACTTTGGCATGGCGAAGCTCAACGAGCACGCCAAGTCGGCGGAAATCTTCGACGTGGCGAAATATCCNNTTTTCGGGTAAGTTCACGCAGTTTAGCGGCGCCTCACCCACGGAAGCGCAGGGCACCTTGACGCTGCATGGAGTCACCAAGCCGCTGACGCTCAAGATCAATTCGTTCCTGTGCAAACAGAATCCGATGTCGAAAAAAGAGGTGTGCGGCGCGGACGCGTCGGCCGAGTTCGACCGCAGCGACTTCGGCATCAACTACGGTGAAAAGTACGGCTTCAAAATGGGCGTGCAGCTGCAGATACAGGTCGAAGGCAGCCCCGCAGCGTAAGCCTTCGGCCTCGATCACGCGCAGCTTACGGTTCAACCTCACCCGTAATCGCAATGAACGCCGCTGAGCCGTCGCGCACGACGCGAAGAAGCAACGGAGATTGGCGCGTCGGCTGGTTGACTGCCACGATGTCGGCAGTTTCGGTCAACTGTTTGGCCCCGACGTGAGTGATGAGGTCGCCGACCTTTAGGCCCGCCAACGCTCCAGCGCCTGCGGGTCGCAGTTGCGTGACGATCAGACCGCTCGGCTCAGCGTCGGCCTTAATCGCCTTGCGAATTTCGGGCGTCGTATCGGCCACGCCGAACCCGAGAGCCGGCACCCACGTATCCTTGCCACCCGTTAGAGCCGGATCGGAAGGTGGATCAGGCAGCCGGCCAACCTTCAACGCTAGGGACTGTTGCTTANNTGCTTACCCGCTCGCATGACTGTCAGGACTACGAGCGTGTTCGGCGCCAGCCGCGCCGTAACCTTACTGAGATCCTTAAAGACCACAGGGATGGAGCCGACGCTCAGCAGTACATCTCCAATCCCGAGTGTGCCGACTGCCGGACCTTGTGGGTCTATTGCGGTGACCAGCGCGCCAATCGGGGTCTTCATATGAAGGGCCGTTGCCAACACCGGCGTCAGCGCCTGAGCAGAGACCCCGAGATATCCCCGTTCCACCCGGCCGTGCGCCTCGAGCTCCTCGACGATCGCTGCAACGGTCTCGGCCGGGATCGCGAAACCCAGGCCGACGGAGCCGCCAGTCGGTGAAAGGATGACGGATGTCACGCCGATGACCGTGCCATCCGCCGTCATTAGCGGGCCGCCGGAGTTGCCGCGGTTAATCGCAGCGTCAGTTTGCAGAAAATCGATGTACGGATCGTCCTCCAGCGTTCGCGCGCGCGCCGAGACAATACCAGCGCTAACGGATTGACCAAGCCCGAAGGGATTGCCAATGGCTATTACGGCATCGCCCGCCGAGACCGCCTCAGAAGATCCCAAGCGAAGCACCGGCAAAGGGCCTGCATTCACCTTAAGGAGGGCAATATCAGTGACCGCATCGGCACCGACAACCGAAGCAGTGATTTCTCGAGCGTCTGCGAGGCGCACGCGGACCGCCCGGGCACCCACGATGACGTGCCGATTCGTGACGATGAGTCCATCCGCGCGAATGACGAACCCCGAACCGAGCGCGGTAGATGCGCCTTCGCCACGCTCCGGAGCAGCCCCTGGCCCCGATAGCAGTCGACGGATGATTGCCCCTACCGCATCGTTGCCGCTACTACCGGTCGCTCGTTCTGCGGCGTGTTGACCGGCGCTGACTCGCTCTTCTTCCACCAGGACGGTCACGACGCTAGGCGCGACGCGTCGCACGAGAGCTGCGTAACCCGACGGCGGGGTGTCCATTGCTCCGCAGGTCAACGGACCGGCGAGCGCGATGACTACCAACACTGCGCGCCGCACTCGCGCCTTCCACGGTCGCGCCGAAGAGAAACTCGTCATGGAAATCACGGTCCACCCCAGCATTGGTGTTGCCACTAAGAAGAGACGCCCCGGTCGTTGATGTACGCCATGGCCGCCAGTCGAATCGCGTCTGATTGCGCCGGATAGGTATGCAGTATATCCGCCAACCGGCGCATGCCGATTCCGGCGCTCATGATGACGGACATTTCGTTGATCATTTCGCTGGCGCGCGCGGCCACGATGGTAGCGCCTATGATCGTGTCGGTCCCTTCTCTGACGTATATTTTCACGAAGCCGTCATCCTGCCCGTCCGTGATCGCCCGATCGACGTCTTGCATCATCACCGTATAGCTCTTGACGGATATGGTCCGCTCCTTGGCTTCCTTGATCCGCATGCCGATATGCGCGATTTCCGGGCTGCAATAAGTGCACCAGGGAATCATCAAATGGCTTTGCATCAGGGTATTTGCGCCGAGCGAATTTTGAACAGCCAATCGACCCGATGCTTCGGCGACGTTGGTGAATTTAAGGCCCTTGCACACATCCCCGGCAGCGTAAACTTCGCTATTGGTGGTGCGCAAAAAATCATCGACCTTGATCCCGTGTTCCGGCTCGAAATCGATGCCGGCGGCCTGCAGGTTCAACTCCTCCACGTTCGGCACGCGTCCGATGCTGAGGAGAATCTCATCAGCCGGAATGGAATATTTGAGGCCATCGTTGGCCGCATCGATCAATTTGGCGCCCTTCCCCATGCGCGCGCCTTCTACCGTCGTATTCAAACGTGTTTCGACGCCATCGCGCGACAACGACATCGACAAAAGCTCCGCGGCATCTCTCTCTTCATGCGGCAGAAACTTTGGATCGTTCTGCAGGATGGTCACCTGAGACCCCAGCCTGCAGAATGCCTGAGCCAGTTCGCAGCCGAGCGGACCGCCGCCGATGACGCCTAAGCGTTTCGGTAACTCGCTAAGGCCGAATATCGTTTCACTCGTAAGGTACTCCACTTGATCGAGCCCCGGAATATTCGACGGCCGGGGCCGGGCACCGGTCGCAACGATGGCTTTCTTGAACAATAGCGGCACATCCGCGGCGAGCAATGCATTGCGGCCAACGAAGCGCGCGTCGCCGAGAAAAACATCGATACCTTTTGCGCGGCATCGATCGATGGAATGGTATTCAGCAATGCGGGTGCGGATTCGCCGCATGCGCGCCATCACAGCGGCAAAATCCGTCAGCAGCTTGCCGGACGGTGCAGCGCCGTATTCCTCGCCACCTCGTATAGCTGTGAACAGCCGGGCGGTGCCGATGATCGCCTTGGACGGAACAGAGCCGGCATTGAGTGAGTTGCCGCCGAGGCGGTGCCGTTCGATGAGCGCCACGCTGTGCCCCTGCCGTACGGCCGAGTCGGCCGCTGCCAAACCGGCCGGTCCGCCACCCACAATAGCTAGGTCGTAAATGCTCTTCGGGACGGGATTTTTCCATTCGGCCGGTCTCACCCGGCACAGATAATCATCTCGGTCAACTTGGTCCGATTTCGGAGGTGTGGCGTTCATGGGTAATTCGACAACCAGCCGCCCTCAAAGCCTGCGCCCTTGAGTCCCGCGCGGATCCAAGCGCAGTCGCGAGTAATTTCCCAGATGAGTCCGCTGCGATGGTTTTCGATCATCATCACCAACACTCCCTGATCGAGTCCGTACCAACCCTCGGATAGCCATCCATTGCCGCTTTCTACCAAGGTGGGATTGAATCCGCTGGAAAACCGATCGCTGCTGCAAACCTGCGGATAGGCGTGCAGAAGATGACGCGTCCCTCGCAGCGCTATGTCGGCGCCGAATGGCGCCGTCGCCAGCATGGCCCACGGCGCAATCGTTCCGTCATCCGGTCCATAGGGCGCACCGCGCGACATATAGCCGAAAAAGCGACGATCCCGACTGCTTTCGCGCAGTTCACGGTTGCCGGGGCCGTCCCCCGCGGTAATTCCCCACAGGTTCCGGCCATAGCCCTCGTAGCCGCGAGGATTGCGCGCGCCATACTCCCGATGAATCGCGATCGCGCGTTGGCTGTTTTCGAAATAATCGCTGTGCTTTTCGCGCATGAATGGATCGCGAATGCCTCTATAGTCGATCCACGCGTGAGAAAATAAATGCGTGAATAACGGACCTGAGTACAACACGTCCTGCCCGAGCAAGTTTTCCCATTGATAGGTGGAAGTCCAGCCGGCGAAGCTCCCCGCCGGCAGTGGATGCGTCGGCGAACCCATGCCGAGGACATAAACGACAGTGGCTTCGTTGTACCCCTCCCAGCCGTAATGCAGAAAACCATATTCCGGCTTCCACCCTTGAGCGACCGTTTCTTGCTCATTGCGGGCCCACTGCCAATCGACCCGGCGGTAGAGTGCATCGCTCAGGTCGCGGATTTCCGCTTCGTTCCCGCTGCCGTCGAAATAACCGCCGGCCGTGAGAATTCCCGCCATCAATAGTGTTGTGTCGACCAAGGACAACTCGCATTGCCACACGCGCCGCCCGCTCTTCATATCCAAAAAGTGATAATAGAAGCCCTTGAACCCAGTCGCATCCGGGCGCTCGTTTTGCGGGCTAGCCAAGAAAAACCGCAGCGTATTCAACGTTAGCGTCGCGGCCGCATTGCGCGACATCCAGCCTCTTTCGACCGCCACGGGATAGCACGATAGCGCGAATCCAACCACGGCGATGCTGCTGGGCGATCCGGCTCGCGATGTATCGGCGATGAGCCCGTTTTCAGGATTGCAATACTCGGTTAGGTACGCGAAGGCGCCGCGTTGCAACCGGTCGAGCAACGCGTCGTCCGGCAAATCAGCAAGCGCCCCTACTTCGGACCTAGGCGAGTTCAATGACGGCAACCGATAGCGGCGGCATGACTACCTCCAAGCTCAGTATGCCGTCTTGCAAGCTGATTGGCTGAGTTTCAAGAGACAGCCGCGAGGCGGCGTCCAGCTCCGTCAGCTGCGGCGCGGTGAGGTACTCGGGCTCGCCCATCTGTTCCCAACGAGCCTTGGCATTGCCGTGCTCGGAATCGATTCGCCGAATTGTCGCGCGCGATATCGATTGCGCGCCGCGCAGAGTGAAATGAACGGTTTCGACTGCGAGCGAATGGCGCGGCAAGGCGAAATTGGTCAGCACAACGGCTCCCCCGCCGGCGCCGCGGACCAACCATGCGTCCACCGTGGGATGCTCGCCCACCACTTCCAGCACTTCGGTACCGAGTCCATGCAGCAATTCGTAGGCGCGATAGGCGGGCTTAGCAACTCCGTGAATGTTCAATAGACCGAAGCCGCCGTGAAAAGGCACCGATGGAAAGTAATTCTCCTCGAAGATGTCCGAGAACGTCCAATAGCTATAGCCCTGAACCAGGCCGTTCGCCTCCAACACCGTCTTGACGATGAACGCCGCTGCATAGGGTTCATCATGCATCGCATCGCGTGGATTTGAAGAGGTGCACCATTCAGTGTAGTAAACCGGCAAATCGCCGGCCTGCCTGCGAACTGCGCGCGCTTCCTCGCGCAAAACACTGCGCGTGCTGTCCGAGAGTTCCGTGACGGTATCGTCACCGGGCTTGCCGAACGCATCCGTCGGATAGTGGTGCGTCGTGATGAAATCGGCAGCAAGACCGCTCCCCCTGCAAAACGCGATAAACTCATCTACCCAAGCGTTATCCGCTGTTGCAGGACCCCCCACTCGCAGGCCGCCGTCTATCCCTTTGATGGCTTGCACCGTGCAGCGGTAGAGTTCGAAGTAATCGCTCTGTTTGCCGGTGCCGAACGCCGTCAAGTTCGGTTCGTTCCATACCTCGAAGAACCACTGACGAACTTCAGCGAGACCGTACCGGTCGCACCAGTGCTTCACCAATTTTCGGATCAGCACCGACCACTGCGCGTAGTCCTTCGGTGCAGTTACATTGGCACGATAATGAAAGACGGTCTGGCCGCCGGAAGAAAGCGCCCACGGCATAAAGCTCAGTTCGACGAATGGCTTCATGCCGATGGACAACAAGAAATCGAAAATCTGATCAGCATTGAAAAAAGAATATAAGAGCTTGTCGTCCTGGCAGATGAGAGTCCCCATATCGTCCGACAGGAGACCGTGAAAGCGCACGTGCCTCATACCGAGCTCGTTGCGCACGCGTTTCAATTGAGCCTGCCAATCTGCGCGAAGAGCCAGAGTCGCGTGCCCGCTGCCGACGGTATGTTCCCAAAAATGCGGTAATGCCGTTGCGGCGCTGTTCAGGTCACTGGCGAAGGTCGCGGGCACGGTAAGCTATCCCTCGGCCACTCACCCAAAGAAGGAGCCCAGCGCCGGGCCCCTTGCATCGGCCGGACGTGAGTCAGCGTTTGTCCCCGGTCGCGTGGCCGCGTCCATCCCGCGATTCATTTCCCTTGAAGTGGGCGCTGTCGACTCGCTTTGACGGCTCCGCCTTCTCGCCACGGTTCGGCATTGGCCCCTTGTAGCCGTGCTGCGGGTGATAGCGGTTATCGACGTTGCCACGGAAGTTGCTGGCGCCATGAAACCACGGGCCGGCGCCNNACCATTCCGGGCCATAGTAGCCCGAAGGAGCACAGCCATACGGTGCGACGTCATAGTAACCATACGGGCAATCAGGGGCTACACCGATATTGACGCTGATCTGAGCCTGCGCTACGGGAACGGCTGCACAGAAGCAGCTTCCAGCAACCGCTACCAACATTAGAGAATTGAGTCCACGCATAAGTTCACCTCAGATAGTGCTAGTCGAGCTTTGAGAATGGTAAAAAATCACACATCCGCGCGTTGCAGTCTGTTCGGTAACGAACCGACGTCGCGCCGATTCGTGCGTTAATGGGCGATGAACGTCTCGTCGGTCATCCGCCGGTGGTTGATATGGACGGTCTTGGCGGCGGTCGCATTGATCGTCACGGCCGCAGGTCTTGCCGTCGCTGTGGACGCGGGCTACTTGCGCGGGCCATTTATCCGCTTNNGCCGTGGATGCCGCCGGGTCTTACCGCAGAGATCGGAAGGATCTCATTGGTGATTCAGCTTCCCGCGTTCGGTCACTCCTTCGGCATCGAGAGACTCGAGATGCAGAATGCGACGCTTCGTTTGGTCCGCGATTCCACCGGTCATGCCAATTGGCAGTCAACCGACCCGGACAAGGGTCCCGGCCCGAATTTGCCGATTGTCCGGAGCCTGTCGATGCCCAACGCTTACGTCGTGCTCGACGATGCCCTTCGACACCTACAGTTTGAAGGCACGGTCTCTGCCCAGAACGCAAACGCTGCAGGAGCGTTGCAGCCGTTGCGGATCGAAGGGCTGGGCCAATTGAACGGCAGGGCGGCCACCTTCGAGATCATCGGTGATCCGCTCGGCACCGCCAGCCACGAGAGGCCCTACCGCTTTACTTTCGCTGAGCGCTCCAGCGGCTCGCGCCTGACTGGTCGCGGCTTGCTGTCTCGACCGTTCAACTTCGACGCGTTCGACACGAGGTTCGACGCGGCAGGTGCGGACCTGAAAGACCTGTACTTTCTGACCGGTGTAACCCTGGTAAATACCGGCCCCTATCGCCTATCGAGCAGCCTCACGCACCGGGGAACCAATTCGAAGTTCAGCGATTTGGTGGTCAGTTCCGGTCAAAGCGATATGCGCGGTACCGTGTCAATCGATACTTCAAGCGGTCGGCCGAAACTCGACGCGGACGTAAATTCGCAATTCCTGCGGATGGCGGATGTCGGGGCGCGCGCGGCGGGCCGCGGTCCAGCAGTGGGCACCCCGCTGCTGCTGTCCAACGCCATGCTAAGTCCCAGCCTGGTGCGCCACGGCGATGCCGTGGTGAACTTCCACGCGCGCCACGTTGAGATCGGCGGCGTGTCGCTACACATGGTCGCAGCCAAAGCGACGATCGATCACGGCGTTCTCACCATAGCACCCCTGTCGGCCGATGTGCTGGAAGGGAAGCTCTTCGCGAAGCTCAAGCTCGATGCGCGGACTGAAGTTCCGGCGGCCGATTTCAACCTCAAGATCACCGGGCTTCAACTCGGACAACTGGTTCACAAGGGCCCCGGCCAACCGCCCGTTGAAGGCCTGCTGCAGGCGCGTGTCGCAATCACCGGCCAGGGAAGTTCGGTTCATCAAGTCGCCGCGAGCGCGAACGGCACAGTGACGGCGGTGCTCCCGCACGGCGCCATTCGAGCCTCGCTGGCCGAACTCACCGGAATCGATCTGCGCGGCCTAGGCCTGCTAATCACCAAGAGCAAGCAGGAGGCCAACGTCCGTTGCGGAGTTGCGAGTTTCAAGGCTCACGACGGCACGCTCACCGCGCAGAGTTTGGTCCTGGATACCGACCCTGTCCTGATCATTGGCAATGGTCAAATTCATCTCGATACTGAAACTATCGATATGGCTGTCCGTGGGCATCCCAAGAGTTTGCGGCTTTTCCGTTTGCGTTCGCCCGTGCTGGTGCGGGGTACTCTGTCCCACCCCTCCATCGATATCCAAGCGCGCAATTCTGCCGCTCAAACAACGAAGGCGGCGCTTGACCTCGTGCTGTCGCCCCTTGCCGAAGCGCTGGGATTTGTCGATTCCGGTCTCGCCAAAGATGCAGACTGCGCAGCTTTGCTCCACTCAACCGGCTCGGAGCGATGAGCGGGGCGACCTATGTGTTTTATAGATATATTCTATATGTAATTGATTTTAATCATATATTTATTAATTCCACAACGAACCCTGCAATGTGGTTTCCGGCCAGCAATAACGGCGCTCACCGAGCGACGAAAGCGCGCTCTATGACATAGTCGCTCGGCTCCCCGACATGCGGCGAAATACGAAAGCCTCGCGCGTCCAACATGGACGACAAATCCGTCAACATGGCTGGACTGCCGCATATCATCGCGCGATCGTTCGCCGGGTCAAGCGCGGGCATGTCGATGTCCTGGAAAAGCTTGCCCGATTCAATGAGTGAAGTGACGCGCCCCTCATAGCGAAAGCGCTCTCTGGTGACCGTCGGAAAGTACACGAGTTGGCGCCTGACCTGTTCCCCAAGATGCTCGTGATGGGTCAATTCCCATTCGAGAAAATCGCGATAAGCGAGTTCGCTTCTATAGCGAACACCATGTACCAACACTATTTTCTCGAATCGTTCGTAGGTTTCCGGGTCCTTAACCAGGCTCATGAAAGGCGCCAGGCCGGTGCCGGAACTGAGAAGATACAGGTGCTTGCCGGGCTTTAAATCGCGCAATAGGAGTGTGCCCGTGGGCTTTCGGCTCACAAGAATTTCGTCGCCCGGCTTTATGCTCCGCAGGCGCGAGGTCAATGCGCCGTCGGCGACCTTGATACTCAAGAATTCCAGGAACTCTTCGTAGTTTGCGCTCGCGATGCTATACGCTCGCATGACCGGTTTGCCCTCGATACGCAATCCGATCATGACGAAATGCCCGTTCTCGAAGCGCAAAGCTTGATCGCGCGTCGTCGTAAAGCTAAATACGGTTTCACTCCAATGATGAACCGTCAAAACACGCTCGGTGCCTATCGCAGCCATCGAGAAAGGTTACCGAGAGCGCGGGCGTATCGGAACTAACATCCGGTAATCTTCATATGCGATTAGGGTATGGCGAAATGCCCACGTCCAACGAATGATGGTTCTAAACGCATGTCCAACCTCCGCTCTGTTGGGCTTACGGGTCTCAATGCCATTCAAGACTTGCCCAGGTTCCAACGCACGCATGACTGAAGACATCGACAAGCTCCTGTTTACCGACGCTTCCATGAAGGTCTGTCACAGTTAGATGCATGGGCCGCCGCTCACGTTCCCGGCTAGGCGCACACGCGCCTTTACGGCGATGACGGGCCATAGGCGCGCCGGAAGTCGGCCAAGCTGACCTGTGGAAAATACCGCCCTTCCAGCCGGCGCACCCACCACTGGCCCGTCAGCATGTGTGTGCGTCGATCCGCGAAGCGATAGTCATAGAGTTGCGCTCGCACAAATTTAGGGGGTGCATCGGCAAACGGATTTGAAGCCAACAACCCCAACACCGGCGGACTTCCTTCGAGCAGGCGAAACATCAGGCTCACGATCCAGGGATTTTCTCTTAAGCTGCCAAGAGCGGCGAACCACATTTGCCAGTCCAGCCGTGGTTGATGCGGGATGTTCCATAGTGCGGGCCTGGATAACGGCCCTGGTTTGTAGCGGAATACATATTCGCGCCATGTTTGTCCGTCAGCCGAACCCTCTATCACGATCTCAGGCCGTGTGGTCGTCATCACGGCAAACAGTCCGTATGGATTGACGATTTGAAGCGGCGCGACCGCCTGAGTAACAGCACCGAGCCCGGGTAAATCGGTACGCGAAAATGTCTGCCAGATCCGGTTCAGCCCGACCGGCACCACGATAAGCGTAAGCGCCGTCGCGATCACCGTCGCCGTGCGCGCCGGACGCGGCGCAGAACTTAGCGCCCGCGATTCAAACCACCGCGGGATGCAGCGGCCGAGCGCCGCGTCATCGAACAAGAATACGCACATCAGCATGGTGAGCAGGTTGAAGAAGTTGTAGTTGCCGGTCAGCAAGATCAGTGATTGCAGCAGCAGCACGCAGCAGGCGGCAGCGGCCCGCAGACGCCGCGGCAGAAAGATTAGAAATACGCTCCCCAGCTCGATGATCAACGCGGCGGCGGTCCCCCCGATGAGGAGCCAGTTCGGCAGTTGGGCGGCATACCACGCGAGGGGGGTCGGCAGCGGTTGCGTCCAAAAGTGATACTCGAGCGCCGTCAAATCGTGCCACGTGGGGTCGCCTGACAGCAGCTTCACGACGCCGGATAGAAACACATAACGAAAGACCAACCAGCGGTAAAGCCAGACGATTAGCCGGGATCCGCCCGTCAGAAATATCGCCAAGAATCCTACTTCGAGCAGCAGAGAATCCCACTGGAAGCTCATGAAGATCTGCCCGGCATATGCGTAGGAGAGATAGAGCGCGAACAGACCGATGAGCGCAGGCCGTGTCCACCTGTCCACGACGACGAGCAATCCCAGCAGCACGCCCACGACCGTGCCTGCAACCAACACGGTATCGCTCGAGTTCACCCAGAAAAGCGTAGGTAGATACCGATACGCCGAGTCGCCGAGAGCCTGGTGCGCTGCCTCAAGGTAGTCGCCCACCGGTAGAATTCCCTCGTGGCCGATCAGTCCTAGGATCTGCACGCCGAGCGAGGCGAACGCTGCAACATAGATCGCGCCAAACAGCCGTAAGAAAATCCAGCTCACCAGCGCATAGCGCTCCGCCTGGAGTGAAGGTCCCCATAGGAGTTTCGTCAGGCGGTCAAGAAGGCCTCGGCGGCGAGCGAAGAATGCGTACGCCCATTCGCTCATCGCCGCGACGCCGGGCAGGTGTGAATAGCACCACCACCATGCTGCGCGTCCCGGCGTGTAACGCAGCACGCGAAATGTTGCGGCCGCGCCCGAATACACCTGCCCGTCGGGCTCAATTAATTGAATGGCTTGCTGAAACGCCTGCAATGGAATCGTTGGAAAATCCGTCGCGGCCTCCTGGTAAGGGCGGAAAACGACGCGCCCGCTGGTCAGATCTTGCCAATAGGTCACCCAGTAGCGGCAGATCGCGCAATCGCCGTCGTACACCAATGTGGGAAGACCCTGTGACATTCGCGGCTACGAGCGCAGCCTTACTATCTAAATAGCAGCGCAAGACCTGCCACGGCGAGTACGCCGCCGAGGGCCAGCAAGATGTAGCTCCCGCGCTTGGTCTGCTTTTCCAACGCCGCTTCGACCTTGCAGGAGATCAGGAAAGTAGCCTCCTTCGGTCCACGCGCAATCAGCTTGCGGTCATCCTCGCCGCTAGGATTAGGGTTATCGAGGCAGGTACCCAGGATGTTGTATTCTCGGTCGGCCAACAGGCAAGTCTCGGTGAATCGCAGGCCCGGTCCGCCGTCGCGCGGCGAATAATCTGCCGGCAGCAAACTCACGCTGTCTTCCGTGTGCGCAATTGCCTGGAACGTCGACTCCCGTCGACTATCGAGCTGTGCGTGGATTTGAGCGTTGGTGCGGCCAAGATAGTCGCGAAGTTCATTGTCCGAAGGGCCGCTCGCGCCGCTCGGACCGGCCGCAGCCGTGGGCCCAATCTCGGTCTGGAATGTTTGGGTCAAATCGAGTTGCGCCTGATGCAGATCGACCGCCACTTTACCTGTCCCGTCCTGAAGATAGAATTTCGTGTGCTCGGTATGCCGAAGGCACATCGTCCATTCGCCGGGTCCGGTCCGACTCCGCACCCAGTTTTCAATCAGAACCTGAAAGTAAAAGCATGCTTGCCGCGTGATCGGGCTGGTTAGGCGATCATCGCCCGCCGGCTTGCCGAGAATGTGCACCAAACCGTCCGCGAGGCCGCGGATCGCAATGATGGGAGAAGTTCCAAGCAGCCGAAATATGCGGTAGTTCTTGAATCCTCCATATAACAACAGCAGCCCAAATCCCACAACGAACAGGCCACCCAAATGCAAATGCGAGGCACTCCCGCCGGCACTGCTGCTGCCGGCGCTGCTACTGCCGCTGGAATAGTGGCACGAGTATACGTGCGCCGCCGTTGCCGTCGTGAGCATCCACCATCCGAGACGAATCACGGTGTCTTCCTATTGAGAAGCATGGCTAGGATTGCGTAGAGTGTACTCCTGAGTTGCACTCCCGCGCGCCTCGCTGCTTGCCAGCGGCGTGGCTGACGTAAGCTGGGCGTGGCCGTCCCCTTGAAATCGGTCTGCGGAGCATGCAAGTGAAATCATCCGTCGTAGCGCTTCTCCTTTTTTCCGTCTCGACCGGGCCATTGGCTCAAACCCCGGCTCAAGTAATGACAAGTTCAAGCGGCGAATTCCGATTTGAATATTATCCGCCCTTGGTCCGCTGCGCGCGAAGCCCAGCTCAGTCTGCGGACGGTGGCGCGTGGCTTCCAGATGCTTCGTGCCAAACCGCCGTGTGTGAGGACCAGGATTCGCCATCAGCCAGCACTGATGCTTGTCTTGCCTATGCCGGCGACGAATTCTCCGGAAAAGTGGCCTTCGGTGCCGCTGCCTTTTTCGTCGCTGAGGTGCAGACAGCCGTTACCGAGAATGTCTGTCTGCAGGGGGAACCTGGCTGGACCCACCAGAGCGGCGGGACTTCGAGAATCGCCGCTGAGCCAGCAGCGCAGTTTCGCAGCGAGGAACGATGGATGATGCACTATCGGGAGTCGGTCATATATCGAGTATTCCACCGCGGGAAGTGTTACGAGCTCGGGATTCAGCGAGTCCACAACAGCACGGGACCTTACGATCCTGGCACATTCAAGGAATTCACTCCGCAAGACGAGGCAACGGTTCAGCATCGCTTGGGTCAAGCGCTGCAGACATTCCGCTTTCTGAATTAATGTGGCGCTCACATCTTGACGAGCTCGACTCGCCGATTCTTGGCTCGACCCTTATCAGTGCCGTTGTCGTCTATGGGCTGATCGGGTCCGAAGCCACCCGAGCTCAAGCGGCCCGGCGCGATGTGCGCCGCTTCGAGGGCGCTGACGACGGCGGCGGCCCGCGATTGCGACAGTTTCACGTTGTAGTCGTGCTGACCCACGTTGTCCGTATGCCCGTTGATTGCGAGCGTCAAGGACGGATTGTCGGTCATGAGCTTGATGACTTGCGCGAGGACAGGCTGCGCGTCGGGCCTGATCGTCGCCTTGTTGAAGTCGAAATTGATGTATAGAACCGCCCGGCCGGTCTTGTCGAGATCTGACTTGATTGACTCGGCAGTAGGCGCCTCGATGTCTCCGTAGGATCCTGCCAGCCCGATGACGGCCCACATGGTCGGCGCGAATTCCGAGGGGCGATCAGAGGCGCTGTTCTGCACGGGCCACGCACCAGTGTCCTCTTGCGTGCCGAGCAGGTATTTAACCCCGCGCACGAACTCGGGGGAGCGGGTGTCGACGCCGGCCTCCTTAAAGGCATAGAGCACTTGCCCAGTCGCAAAGGCGTTTGGTCCTGGCGATGCACTCGACTCGCGCCAACCACCGGTGGTGCCCTGCTCGGCTTTCAACTTTGCAATGAGGCCGTTCACCATGGATCTTTGCTGCGGATTTCCGAAGCGTGACAGGGCGAGAATCATGAAAACCTCGTCCTGGGTGTTTTGTGGCTTGGCCGCGGCAATGAAATCCACGGCTTTACCGCCGGCCGCCTGGTAGCGCGGATCGCCGGACTCCACGAAGGCTTGCGCGAAGGCGACGGCGGCATTTGCCGTGGTCATGAACGAGCCCAGGCAGATCGGCGGCTCATCCAAATCCGGCGCCACTTCACCCGTCGGCAGTTGCTTGGCGGCGAGCCAGTCTGCAAACTTAAGGAGCGTCCGATCGGGCTTCGTGTCGGCCATCTGATCGAGATAGGCGAAGCTCATCGCGGCGAACTGGGTGGCCATTACCGGCTGATCGGCGGGCGTATGAGAGCTCTTGGCTGCAAATTGAGCGGTCATTACCGGTTGGTTGTCGAGCAGAAGCAGCCCGCTTTCGCTTCCATCCTTGTCCTGAAGAATTCGCATGTAGTCGGCCAGCTCGTCCACCGCCGCTTGGCTGACGAGATACCCGTTGCGTTTGGCGACGGCAAGCCCCATCACCGCCTGCGCCTGGACGTGACAGCCGAAGCATTGATTGTATTTCTGCCACTCGATGGCCGCAGGCTGCAGCCACTCGATTCCCCGTTGCGCAGCAAACCGCGCGGTCCGTCTCCATCCCGCAATCTCGGGATGGCGGGTGCGCAGCGCTGCATAACCCGGACGTGATCCTTCGCTGACTTGAATCTTGCTGATCTCGAGTACGCCCTTCTGACCGCTCGAGAGTACCCGCAGTTTGACGAAGCGAGCCTCGACGGGAGCAAACGAGATCACCTGCAGCGGTTTTGCGGCGGTGAAAGTAGCGGCGGCAATTTTGGTGAAGCCGTTCATCGAAGGATCCATCGTCGTCCACACCTGAACTTCCTTCGGGCCGTGGGTCCGCTCAGGCGGCATGGCGAGGATGACCGCCGAAACCAAGGCCGAGTCCTGCGCGAAGAAGGAGACGACGATGTCCTGCGGGAATGTGAAGTTGTTGTCTTCAGGCTGCCAAACCGATCCGGTCGAGGCGTCGATGAGGCTGCGGCCGGTGTGGCCGGGGCCGTAGGTGCCCGTGATGCCGGCGATGTCGCCGCCGAAATCCAACGCGGCGATGTTGGCTCCGAATGAAACGCCGCTCCGAGGCGACTCTGCGGCGCGAAGCACCGCCGCATTCGAGATCAGGACGCCGACCAACGATGCAGCGATGCTGAACCGCCATCTGGAAATATCGGTCACTGTCTGTCTACGCAAAGCATCGTGGACCTTCACAGCTAATTCTCTTATTTTTCGGCTCCCCCAAATTCGTGGTAGTGAAAAAGAGCCGCCGTAATTGCATCATTAATACTGTAAAGTTCGGCGCCCATAATATTCAAACCGCCGAGAACGACTCCTGTCGCGGAGCAAGCCAGTAGCTGGGCGAATGCATTTGTACCCTTGCTGGAGTTGGAATAGTCATAAATACAAATGTATTCAGAAAGCGCCACAGCGATGAGGACATTAACGAACTCCTCGTCGGCCTGTCCCCGGCCGCCAGGCATCACCCCAATTACTTCTCCGGACTTGGGATCAAGGCGCCACCATGCGATCTGCGGGCGCCCATCCAGGTCCACCGGACTTGCAGGCAACGCCACCATGTATCCCATCGCCAAGCTCGCGGATATTTCTGCTTTCACGGCTGCCGGCACCGATGTCGCGGCAAGCTGGTCAAGATTGGCGGTGCCAGGGCGTAGAACGACCTCACGCACGCCGCGCTCCCTCGCAGCAGTTAGCACCCGGGTCGCGTTGAGAACCGGTCGCTCCATCGTTCCGGCGGGCGAAGCTCCGCTTGGCGTCGCCAGCAGCGCCCATTCCAACCGCGTCGCCAAAACGCCATGCAACAGATGGAGCGACGCCGCTTGTTGGCGCACCGCGGCGGGAACACTCGCCGGGTTGCCAACGGCGCGGGAAGAAAACGCAACAATATCGTAGCCACGCGAAAAGGTTGATGCGTCAGGTTCCTTGCTTACAGTCGTTTCGTAAGCAATCAGTCCGGGTCGTCCCAGGTAACTCTTGACTGCAGGAAACCAAGAGCTGCCAAGGTTGTTTTCCAGCTGCATCGCTTGGGTAGCTAGAAACAACTCTGCAATGGGATATTTAATTGACGGACCCTGCGCCGAAGGCGGTTGCCGGTACACTGTTTTGAGCATCCAATCTATTTGGGGCCTACCCATCGCTACGGCCTGCATCGCGAGGTAGTCAGGATAGTCGACGACGATCGCGCCGGACACCGGCATAAGTTCGGTAATCCACTGCAACCGCCGGCGCAACACATCTTTTCCTAGGTGGGTGGGAGTCGATTGCGCTCCGCTGGCGGCCGACCACATTTTGACGGTCACAGGCGCCACGATGTCGCGTTGATAGCTGTGGACGATCGGTTGACCGCCGCGGGGACCGGGCGACGTCAACTGATAATTAACCCATTCACCGACGATTCGAGTACTGCCTGGCGGCGGCGCAGATCCACCACCGCCGAACCCGCCGAGAAGGCCGCCACCGACGCCGCCGACGGCGGCCCCCATTCCCCCGGCATCCGGGGTCGCACTCGGCGGGCTGTCGGAGATATTACCGTCGAGATCGAAGTATTGCCCGTTGATCGATTGATCGCCAATCTGCAGCGCCAGTTGATAGCCCTTGACGGCTGCCAACGCATCGTTGAGCTTGATGCCGGGTTTCGTCAAACGTGGCATCGGCACCGGTTGATTGGCGAGCGTGATATCGACGCCCTGTTGATCTGCGATCCGCAGTTCCTTATCGATCAAGACCGTGTCGTTCGTCGAGCCATCGGTGGCGCCGTCGACTTGCGCGATCCGAAGCGTCACCGTCAAGCGCAGATGATGGTAGAGCTCTTCGGGTACCGCGTCCGGAGCAAAGCTGTCATCCACGGTGGTCATTGCTTTGCCCGGCTGTGCGTCGGCGAACGCCGGATCGAGGTCCACCCATTTTCCGTCGGCGTCCTGATAGCGAACCCAATAGTGCTCGCGGGCCTCAGCCACGAGCTCGCTGGCCGCCGTTAGAACTCCCATGTCGACGCCCGCAGTCGCTAACGTTTTTGACAGGGAGCCCGTCTCGCTGTTGACGTAATCGAGGATCTGCTTCTTGGCACTTTCGCTCTTCTGATTAGTTTGATCGACAATTTGCTGGAAATTGCCTGGCTGCATGCCCAGCGCGGCGCTAATGCCGGGCCGCAATTCGGCAATGGGCGGTACGGAACTCGGCACGGTGTGAACTGCCTCGAACAAGCGGCCGACGAGGACGTACGCGGCTTTGTCGTTCAGCTTTCCGGCAGCGATCTGGCCATTGATCCCCGCCTTCTGCAATAGGGCGGCCAGGAGCAGGCTGCGATCGAGCGAGTTTCCGCTTCGGCATAACAGCGTTCCGAGCGCGCCGCGCAACACTCCGTAATAAGGCTCATAACGGATTTCGTCGCGCACGAAATGGAAAATAGCCCTAGGATCGGACCCCAAACGCGCTGCCAAGGCGTCGATTTCAAATTGGGATCGATCCAACTTGCCGTTGACCGCGTCATATGCCGCCATCATGCGGTCGATCTTTTTGGCAGTCTCTGTGTAGGTGGAGGTCAATGACTTCTCGACGGCGGGCTGTCCTCCCGCAGTCGCAGGTGTCTGCGCGAAACTTCCGGCGGCAGCGAACATCACGGCCAAGCCAAGGCATCTAGGACCGGCTATCGATTTCGTTCGTTGAGAGTTGCTACACCGCGCCAATTGCCGCGGCCTTTCCCTCGTCCTCCACAAGACCCAACTCACCGTCGAGATCCAAGTGCGCATGGTGCCCTCGCCTCATTTGAGATTCACAACTCCACTCACTGCGAGCAATTAATTACCGCTGCGGTCATCGAGCCGCCTTGGGAGAGATCTTCAGCGGGCGCCTTGCCTCGCTTACAAAGCCACGGTAGTACAGCACGACTGAGTTCGTCGCTGCCGGGACCTGATAAACGACTTCGTATCGGCCCTGACCATGTGGGGGAATGATGCTGTCCTCGATCAGCGGGTGCGGTAACGCATCCAGCGCATCGGCATCCACGCTGATCTTGTTGTCCCCATCGAGCAGCATCAGTTGCGCGCTGGTCTGAAAATCGATTCCCTGATCGGACTTCGATGCAAACCCCACGTCGATAACCACATAGCGATTGCCCGCGCCCGGCCGCTTGTCGCCAAGCGAATTCGAGCTGTGCGCGTCGTACACCTTCAACGACAGAATCTCGCCGTCATCGATGGTCATGAGCGCGACCGGGGTCGGGGGACTGCTTGGGCCGCTGCCTGGGATTGCGACTTTGAGGGAAGGAAGATCCGGGAAGTTCATCGCAAAGGTGAGCGCTGAGTGCGACGCCGGGACCAGAAAGGCGATCGAGCCTCGTTGCGGAATTGCGGGCAACAGCTGCGNNGCTGAATTCCCCCGGCAGACCATCGATGGGAACCGGCAGGTAGGTGAAGCCCTCGGCATCGCCAAGTGTCGAGTACCTCGCTGCCTCGAGCCGTACTAGATTGTTTTCGCTCATTCCCCGCAAATCGACATCGACGATTGCGTATTCATGTCCAGCAGATGCTTGAACCCCCGCTACAGCAGGTGTCTCGCGGAACCGCAGCGCCGTAAGCTCGACCACGTCATTGTGGACCGCAGCCGCAAGCGGCTTCGACGGTGGTGGCGCCTTACCAAACAGCGGAAGGCGCATCGCCCCATAGTCGCTATCGAGATACTCGAGTTCGATGCTGGTCACATCCCGAGCGGGAATCTCGAACGCGACGTTGCCCTCCACCGGCGCGCTCGGCGCGGACACTTCGAGCTTTTCGATCGACAGCGGGTGGGGCGCGCTCGCGGTGGCCTCATTCAGGGTGGATTGCATGTCGCCGTTGATGAGTACAAAGAGATGGTCGGGGAAATCCGGAATTACATATGGAACCGGGACCAATTTTCCTGAGCCGGCAGCGCGCGAGTTTCGGCTTCCGCCAAGGCCTCCTAAGATACTATCTGCCGCACCGCCTCCGCCACTGGCGGGTTGCGGCTGAAGAGGCAGGATGTTTTGCCACCGTGTATCGATGATCAAGAACCGGCGATCATTGGGAGCTTTTGTGCCGCCGATTTGATCGGTGACGGTGAAGGACGGCACAGTGAGAACGACAGCGCGGTTCTTCCCCGATGCGCCTGGCGAGTATTGTTTGGCGATTAGACCCTCATCCGCGAAGGCATGAGCACACACCAGCGCAGCGAACAAGCCGATATGCGCAACAAAATTAAACGAGCTTGGTCGGGAAGAGATCATCGTCCGCCCTCCTACGGCTCACTGTACCGCCAAGCCGCGGCGCGCCCGGCTAGATACTGACCATCCACTCCGCTCGGTACTTAGAATAGCGCAACTGCGGCGTGCCTCTGTCATGCGAATGTATGACTGAACTCGCGGCCGGCGCACTCGTCGGATTTTCAGGACCTATATATAGTGCGCTTGTCCGAGAGATAGGCAGAGTCTGGGAGAAATCTATGGACGAAGATGACAAGGTTCTAGGGGACGCCGAAGCGCGGGGAAAGGTAATCATTGCAAAGCGGTTGGACTGGACGCCGCGCCGCAAATGGCTGTTCCTCGTGCTCGGGCTGGTAGCTGTCACGTTCATCGTGCTCGCCGTCCTTCCCTGATTCAGGATGGCCGAGCACGGGTTCGTGATACTGGCTAGCTGCGTGCATTCGACGCCGGTCCCAACATGTCGCACCCGTTCATACTGTCCACGATCGTAATTGGCTGGGCCGTCGTGCTGGGTGCATTCATCTGGAATGGCGTGCGATTGAAGCAACGGCGCAAGGGTGCTTCGCTTGAGCAGTTGCTCGCGGCTCAATCAGACCAGCTAGGCAAGTCCTATCGGGAATGGCGCCTCCCCTCGGAGCTGAATATTCCCACGCCTCGGTCCATCAAGAATTCGCCCCTGGGCCCTCGCCTGTCGCGAAACCTACGGAAGATCGTATCCTTCTTGGTTATTGCGATCGGCATTTACGGCTTCCTGTTTCTACTCCTCCACGGCGAGTGGCGTGGATGGACGATCTTGCCCAGCGCAATCTGTGGGGGCATCGCCTTGTGGTTCGTCGTGTCTGAATACACCCAGCGTCGGAAGGAACAGAGATTGCTCAAGTGGGGCACACCAGCCCGCGCAGTGGCCACCGCTACCGCTTGGAACGGCATGCTGTGGTGGGAATTCGAGTACTCAGATGCCGCCGGAAAACTGGTGAGGGCCCGTGACATGCATGCTCGAGTGCCTCGGGGAGGCGCAGAAGTGATGACGATACTCCATGACCCGGACAGACCACGAGAGTTCATGAGCTACCCGGGGATGCATTACGAGATCGGTGGGCATGACCTGCAATAGTTCAGAAGTAGAAGTCCCTAGCGGGAGCCGAACGCCATCAGCGCGAACTCCTCGAACAGCAATTGGGCTGCCAGTTGACTGGTGTTCGTAGTTGGGTCGTACTGCGGCGCGACTTCGACTACATCCGCACCGATGACGTCTAAACCGCCCAGTGCGCGCAATAGCGCCAGCCCTTCGCGCGCCTCCAAGCCGCCGGCCTCCGGCGTACCTGTGCCGGGTGCGTACGCGGGGTCGAATCCATCGACATCAACGGAAATATACATCGGCCCGTCGCCGACCACGGCTCGCGCGCGCTCGGCGACTTCAGTCACACCCATGCGCATGAAATCCTCCATGTAAATGACCGTCATGCCGCTGGCGTGCGAAAATTCCCAAAACATATTGGAGGCGCCGCGAATGCCGATCTGAATCGTGCGCTCCGGGTCCAACACTCCATCGAGTACGGCCAGGCGAAACGGGCCGCCATGGTGGAATTTTGAGCCGTCATACGCGCCCATGGTGTCGCAATGGGCATCGATGTGAACCAAACCGACCGGCGCACTTTTTCCCAAGGCTTTGAGGATTGGATAGGTAATCGAATGGTCGCCGCCGACCGATAGCGGACGCACGCCTTGTGCCTTGAGCGCGTCGTAATACAGTTCAATGTCCTCCAGCGATTGCTCCAAGCTGTATCGGCTACGAAACGGCACATCGCCGACGTCCGCCGCGCGCACGGCGCTCTTGGGCACGCCGCGGAAAGTTGGGTGATAGGGCCCGATGCGCTCGATGCTTCGAACCGCGCGGGGCCCGAAGCGGGCGCCGGGTCGATTCGACACGCCCAGGTCCATCGGCACTCCCACAAGAGCGATGTCCAGGCCGGCCGCGCTCGACGCCTGAGGCAGGCCGAGCAACGTTGGTATCCCTGAGTAGGGCAGCGATCGCTTGCCGTCGCCTGATTGCACCTGGCGGGCAGCCTCGGTCAAGACCGGGTCATCGCCGTCGAACACGTCCCGATCGGCGTAACGCTCGCGCAACTGCCTAAGCTTCGCTTTGTCCATGCAAATTACCTCTCAAATTAGCGTGGCCCCGCGGGCTCGTAAGTCGCGCAGGGCCGCGGAAAAAAGCAGCGAGCGGATCGGAAATGACGGCGCCGGAAAGACCGGCGCGGCCAACAGCGAGAGGCCCAGTCCCCCAGCTGAGTCACCAAGCCCGCCAACAAATATGACCCCTCCTTCATCTGGCTGTCAAGGAATCGCAATGGATGTCACAGGATGAAAAACTCCTATTTTTCTGGAGCTTTCCGTGATTTATGGACAGCTAGCGGCCGCGTGTTGCAACGTGCTCTCGCTCTCCCGGATTGCATCGGCTTCTCTTGAGAGGTCCAGCGAGCGGCAAAGGAGCAGGTAAGTGCCGCCGGACACGATCAGCCCGACCAGCCACCCAACGTCAACACCCCCCAAAGCCCGCGCCGCCGGACCGGTGTAAGTGTCCGGTAGCACGAAAAACGGCAGCGTCGCGATGAAGCCGACCGCGTACGCGATAAGTCCGCGAGTACCCCAAGCGCCGTATATGCCGTGTGGAATGAAGAGGTGGGTAATTGCGTAACGACCGCGGCGTACGAAGAAATAGTCCGCCAGATTTACCGAGGTCCACGGAACGAGCAAATACAGCATGATCGTCAAGGTTGCGAACAGAAGCGAAATCGCGTTCGCGGTAATCGCGAACGTAACTGCGATCCAGCCCGCCGCCACAGCGAGAATCGATATGATCCTAAGCCGGGGAGTGGGATGCACGTCGAACAGTGAATTCACCGCCGTCACGACCGTGAGCATGCCGCTGTAGGCGTTCAGACCCATCGTCGCTACCAGCGCCGTCACCGAGGCGAGCGCCATCAGAACACCAAAGCCTGAAAAGAGCGCATTTCCTGCATCGTGCAGCGCAACGAGTCCATCGGACGCACCGAGCCGTGTGGCGAGCCAGGCACCCAGAGAGATGAGCCAAATCGCCGCGGAGGTAGCGCCCAAGAACACTGCAGCAATAATGTGCAGCGGCCGCGTATCGCGCGGCAAATAGCGCGAATAGTCCGACACGGACGGGGCATAGGTGATGTTATAGGCCGCGCTCGCGGCAAACTGCGCGATGAACGCCACCCACGTGAAATTGCCCGTCGTGAGATGCGTTGCCGGAATGCGGCCGGCCATGATCGCTATCGTCAGCAAGGAATAGAGAGGCAGGCAAAGCCAGAAGCACCCACGGAAGATCCGGTGAAGCCAGTCATGCCCGTAAATCGCGATCCCGATTGCGATCGCTGCTATGACCAGAGTGACGACGGTTTCATTCCAGCCGAGGATTCCATCCAGGCCCCGCGCCACGAGGACCGAGTCGGCAACGTTAAATCCGACGAACGTAAAGAGTGTTCCGAACAGCACAACGATCACGCCCCGATAGCCGAATTGAGCTCGCGATTGGATCATCTGCGGCAGGCCGAGCTCAGCTCCCTGCGAGGCGTGGAAGGCGACAAAAATGGTGCCGAACAGGATTCCAAGCGCTCCGGCAAGCGACGTGAAACCGAAACTCAAACCCATGCTGGGCCCGACGAATCCGATCGCGATCGTGAAGAAGTGAAAATTACCCAGAAACCAAAACGGGACCTGATCAATGACTCGGCCGTGCCGCTCGTGCTCGGCAATGTAGTCGATCGATTTGTGCTCGATGGCCACGCGCTACATCCGCGTCGGCACGTCGGCAAGACCGGTGCGGCACGCGACGACTAATTCCACTTCTGGGCACAACATCAACGAGTGTCCGCCGCAGCCATTGTGCGCAATCCCAGCGGCGATCAGCATAGGGCGAGATCCTGGGAAACGGGCGAGGATTATTCGGTTAATGTAGTTAACCACACGCAAAATTAAACCACCGGTGGCGCTCTTGCAAGTCTCCCCTGCTGTTGTCCCCGGAGATCGACTCTGCCACAGTTCCGAACTGAGGTTAATTGCCGGGAGCTTTCAATGCCGAGTGTTCGCGTACCGAAGGTGCCTATACCAACGCGCCAAAGGATCCTCAATGAGGCCGAGCGCCTAATCGCCCTAAAGGGCGTGTACGGCGTCACGCTCCGGGACATTGCGGCGCCCCTCCGGGTGCAGGTTCCGGCGATCTACAAACACTACAAAAGTCGCGACGACGTGCTGATCGAGTTGTCTCGGCAATACATCGCATTGCTAGCCTCCCAATTCAAACTACGTCCCGAACTGCCCCCGGCGGCGGCATTGCGTGCGGCGCTTGACGCGTTCGTCGAACTTATGATGAGGCACCCAGCCTACGTGCGACTGGCTTTGGTTGATTTTGCGACGCCGGGTGGTGGCATGGAGTACGTGAAGCTCGCCGCCGGCGGCTCCTTCAAAGAGAATTTCTTCGGGGGTCCGCTTGCCGCAATGCACACGCGGCTGCGCAAACTCTTGCGGGCCGGTATTCGTTCGCGAGACTTTCGCCATATCGATGCATCCGACGTCTACCGGCTGGTAAAGGCCTCGATCCTGATCCGACTCGTGTTTCCGGACGATGCTTTGCTGCTGCGCCGTCCGAAGCCGGCAGACGTGCGCGCAGCAAAACGCTGGCTCTGGGATATCGCGGCACGCCATCTCGCCCCGCGGCGCGGCGCTCGCGGCCAATTGACATCCCCGCTAAGCCGTTGTTACATTTAGCCGTAGGTTAAGTCAATTAACCGCGCAGTGGGAATGCCTGTGCATATTCATAGGGAGCTATACGCAATGGTTGGCACTCCTCCTGTGATGCGGCGCGCGCCGATGGACAGGCGGCGACGGCTGCGGCCACTACAGCAGATGACGCCCGTAGCGGTCGGCGTTTTCGCAGCTTTGTACGGCGTTCTGTCAGTTGCAGACGACAGCACCTTGCAGGAGATTATCGTTACGGCGACTCGCCGGTCCGAATCTGCGCAGAATATTCCTGCGAGTATTACCGCGATAACCGGCAAAACATTGGAGCAGGCGGGAATCGCCGATACGGTCGACTTAGCGCGATCGCTGGCGGGCATCGATGTGATAGACAAGGGCCCGTTCAGCGGCGTCAACGGTTCGGCGTTAATCATCCGCGGCTTGAACAGCGACTCGACATCGGGCGAATTCATACAGTCCTCGCCGATTGTGCCGCCGGTTGCAACATATGTTGACGACACGCCGCTGTTTTTCAATCTGCGATTGCAGGATCTTAACCGCGTCGAAATCCTGCGCGGTCCACAAGGGACGCTGTACGGATCCGGCTCGCTGGGCGGCACGATACGATTCGTGCAGAACGCCCCGGACCCTCAGGCCTTTGATGCAAGGGTGGAATCCGGATTGAGCAGTACGGCGCACACGCACGCTCTGAACTACGACGTGAACGGCATGCTTAATCTGCCGCTCTCCGAGACACTTGCATTGCGGTTGAATGCAGGTTACACGGAAGAGGCGGGGTTCATAAATCAACCCAATCTTTACGCCTTGGACTCTTCCGGTGCACCAATTGCGGCGCAGCCTGGCAATCTGTTGAGCCCGCCGGAGACGTACTCGAAGGATGGCACCAATGCGTATCGTTATAGCTCGGCCCGCGTGGCTGCGTTATGGAAACCAAACGAGGATTTCCATGCGCAGTTATCCTACTACTACCAATTGTCGAGCGCGGATGGCTATCCATACTCCGCGCCCTTCTATGGCGTTGACTCCCTATCATCGTCGGACTATATCCAGGCGACGACCGATGATCGGATCGACTTAGCCGCGCTGACAATGGAGGGCGATCTCGGGTTCGCCACTTTGACGTCGAATACTTCGTGGGCACAGCACCAAAACGTGTCCGTAGGTGACGTGACATCGCTGTACGATTTTTTCTCATTTTATCCGGCGCTCTATGGTGCGAATCCGCGCGCACTGGTCGTGGGTCACCAGGGGTACGAGGACAAGCCGTGGGCGCAGGAGATCCGGCTCGCATCAAAAACCGGCGGACCTTATGACTGGGTGGGCGGCGTCTTCTACAAGAATGAGCAAACCCTAATTAAAGAACATGACTTTTACCCCGGGTATCTCGACTATTACAATGCCTGTGCACCGGTGTATGGCGCCGGCGATGGCGTTACGCCGTCGCAGTGCGGAATTGGCGAGACTGCTTACACCCCAGGATCGCTTAACTACATCGATGGCATACCGATTATCAAGGATCAGGCATACATCGGCGACTTCGAAACCCGTTACACGGATCTGGCTGCCTTCGGGGAGTTCACTTGGCACTTCGCTCCTGCGTGGAGCGTGACCGGAGGCACGCGCCTGTTCAGGCAGACGGTTTCCCAGACTCAGCAGACCGGACTTCTATTCGACGGCCCTGCATACGTCGCCAACGAGACGCAGGGAGATTCGTGGCGCAAAGCACTTTGGAAAATCAATGTTGCTTACCAAATCGACGCCACCAACCTTGCGTACGCGACATGGTCGCAAGGGTTCCGCCGTGGCGCCGTGAACGCGCTGCCGCCGACTGAGGCGGCAGTCGGCTATGTAACCAACCCAGGACTGTTTAAGGTGGCGCCGGACACCGCGGATAACTACGAAATTGGAGTGAAGGGCACCCTGCAGAATCGCTACCGCTATTCGGCGGCGGTATACGACATCCAATGGCATAACGTGCAACAAAGCGCTTTCTTGACACCGCTGGCGCTGCCCGGTGCGGTCAACATCGGCGATGCGTATAGTCGTGGTTTTGAGACTGAATTATTCGGCCTCCTTACGACACACTTTTCAGCGCAAATCAACTACACGTACGATCAGACGAAATTGACCTCGCTGGACTCGGTGGCGCTTGGCGGGTTGTCCGTTCCACCCCCTGCAATAGGGTCCTCACTGCCCGGCACGCCGAAGAGTACCGCAGCCGCCACTTTAGAATATGGGCATCTGCCTGTCGCGGACGGAGAGTTGCGCTTCGCGGTCAACGCCCACTATCAGAGCGCTCTGATACCGGCGCTGTCGGCGACAATACCGACCGTCTCGGGCTACACGATGGTCGGCGCGCGTGCGAGCTACACGCGTTCGCACTGGGTGTCGACGATTTATGTCGACAATCTGACCAACCAGCTCGGAATCAATTCCTACACGGATCCGATACAGTGGGGAAAGTACTATCAAGCGCTGGTATCGAGACCTCGAACGATCGGCCTGACCATCGCTTATTCGTTCAAGGAGCAGTGACAGAAACTCCACGCCGGCGCGGTCCGGCGGGAAGCGCGATGGCCGCGGGCATCGTCGGCACCGTCCTTGAGGGGACAGGCTTCCCGATGACGAAGATCGATGCGGTGCGCGGGGCGATTCGCACCCCTATGTATTACCGAGATCCGATCGGCCCGGAGGCGGTCAAGATGCTCGAGGAGTATCTGAAGAGCGTTCCGCAGCGAGTGCTCTCCCCTGCCGGTCGGGCTCGGATGGGACCGCGCAAATCGAGTTGCAAGAATTTCTCAAGGATTTACGGCGCGAGTCGCAGAATCTGCGAACGCTGTAGCGGTTAATTTTCCACGCTGATGCCCGCCGCCCGGAGCTGACTGCTCAAATCGACGAGTTGGGCTTCATAGTGCCGCCACTGCGTAACCGACGAGTCGTATAGCGGCCGGCGCACTTGCGAGGCACTGGCGGTGGTGGTCGCTGCCGGATTCTCGTGAAACGCTACGCATGCCTCCTCCCAGTCGAGGCCGCAAAACACCAATAGCTTGCGCGTCTCGCCGCGCTGATGCGCGACGAGGTTTTCATAGCTGACATCATGGATCGCCCCAGGCATCGTGGCATGCCAGTGTTGCATCAGCCGACGATAGGCAACGTAGTACTGTGCTGTCTCGTCCAGGTCGTAGGAGAAGGGATATCCCTGTTTGAACAATGTTTTGTACATCGCGAAGCCTACGGCCATAGGGTGGCGCGTCACATGCACGATCTTTGCGTTGGGCAATGCGCGGCGGATCAAGCCGCAATAAAGATAGTTCAACGGCATTTTGTCGATGAACCGGCCGCCGCCGCCAAATGCGGCACGGGCTCTTTGCAAGTAATTCCGGCCGAGTGCCGCGAAATCAAGCGACGCCGAAAGTGCTATGAGTTCCCGGCGTGGTACTTGCGCGCGCCCGCTGCGTTCACGTACCGCATCAACGATCGCCAATGCAAAGCAGTCGAGTTCCCCGGCGGATGACACCGATGAATGGTTGCCCAGTATTCGTTCGACCAGCGTGGAGCCGCTGCGAGGCAGGCTGACGATGAAGATTGGAGATTCCTCGCTTGCGCCGGGCGTAAATTCGATAGGGCTTCCGGCAAATGCGTCGATGACCCAGCCAACGGTCGCTACGTCGGTGGCGACATCGTATTTCATGTGTTCGCGCCGCCTTTTCGCGCCGCTTTGCAAGTACTCGAACGACTTCGCATATTCGCCGAGATCTTCATATTCCTTGGCGAGGGCAAATCGAATCTGAACGTCTCCGTGCCAGTCGGCGATATTCTTCGCCGCCAAGTCCGCGAGCTGAGTCACGTGGTTGCGCGCCGCCGTCTGCACCCGCAACTGCGAGCGATTCAGATATGCCTCGTAATCCGACGGCTTGAGTACGATGACGTGGTCGTAGTCAGCTTCCGCACCCTCGAGATCACCCAAATACCGGCGCACGGCCGCGCGGTTGTAGATGAACCGCGGATCTTGCGGGGCGAGCGCGACTGCACGGTCATAGGCCGCCAGTGCTTGCAGCTGATCGTTTGCGTAACTTCGCACGGTGCCAACCGCATCCCAAATCTCGGGATCGTTCGGGGCGCACCGCCCGGCCGCATCCGCCGCGCCCAACGCATCTGGCCGCCGGCCCAGCGCCATCGCAATGCGGCTTGCCGTCAGCCAGCCGGCGGCAAATGTCGGATATTGAGCGTTCAGGCCGCGGCAGGCCGCATCGGCTGCGCGCCAATCGCGCGAGCGCATGAGCCGCAACACGTCGCGATGTCCATTCGCTGCGGATTCTTGCACGGTACGCAGTCAACTGCCCCTACGGCATTGCGGCTTCATTGGAGTTGCCACGGCTGTGCCAAGCACTTTCCTCAAGGCCTCAAAAAAAGACACCGCGCGTGCGCGCAAGTCCATCACTGATGCACTTCCTCGCGAACAAGTATATCGACCGCACCGTGCATTTCGCGCATATCGTCTTGTCGGCGTACATGAGCCACGGCGGCGTCCTGGAGCAAATTTCGGCTGCTTGCGCAGGTTATAACGCTCGGACATTATAATTCTTAAGTACTTGAGGTATATTTTGTAATTATATGATTTTCTTATAATAACTTGTGAGACGGCTGGGACTCAACCCCAGGTCCAAAGCCTTTCGAAGGCCGCCAGCATCGCTCTAAGGTCTCCGGTAGTCAGTCCTTCGACCCGTCCGGTTCGATTGGCGAGGTGGGCGATCTGATTCAGATTCCGACGTAGTGCGTGATCGCCGGGCCGGCGCCGGGGACCCCTGGCGACGCCGCCTGGGGTTCATCGATAGTTCCCGGCGAAATGACGATGAATCAGAAAATTATGCCGATCTCGAGCAATCCGCGACTTTGCGATTTCGCGTTCCCGTCGCTGCCGAACGCAAGCCCTGATGTCGTGTCCTGTGCTCCGACGTATGAGAATTCGGCACGCGCGAAGAAGCTGTTGTGCTGATACGTCGGGGTCACTGTGACCGACCAGGCTTTGCTGCCGGGACCGTACATCAAATTGGGTGCACCGTCCGCGATGTTGCCGGACGAGGAAATATACTCCACGCGAATCGGCAGGCTGAAGCCGCCGAGACTGACTCCCCCGACGGCGGCCTGCGCATCGAAAGTGTAATTGACGAGCACGGCGACTCCAAGCGTGGATGCTTGATGGAACGCGCCGATTTCGGGAGCGACCGGCACCTGGGTGTATTGTACATAGGGCTGGACGGTCCACGCGCCGGACGTGTGAGTGTAGATTACATTGTAGATTTGCTCGTTATTCAAGAAGACCGGCGTCGCGAAGGTCGATACGGTCGTATGCTTCGTATTGCCGCCGCCGATCACGGCGAGGGTGTCGGCCTTATCGATGGTCCAGGTCGCCGAGAGCCAAGCCCAGCTGTACTGGTCGGAATAGAAGCCATCGTTCCATGATGCGGAAAGAGCGACAGGCCCGGCAGTATAATTGACCTGGACTCCGCGATTCACCGCGTTTTCCTGGTTCCACAGCAGCCCGCGCCCGATGTTCATGTTCTCGAACGAAAATGTGTATTCGGCGCCGATCAGCGTGGGGAGCTTGCCCGCCATGATCGAGAAATTGTCGTTTGGTGCGAGCTTGATGTATCCCTGGGAAAGCGGTTCGTATAATTCGGCGGTTGCCTTGCCGGCCCGCGTATACGGCGCTCCGACATCCGGTATCGAGTACGCGCCGGCCTGAATGAAATACTGCACGAGGCCAGTAGGCTTGTTGACGAATATCTGAGCATTGCTCACATCCGCTTGGCTACTTCGGTCTCCCGGAACGGCGTTGTCCTGCCACTGCGCGAAGCCGCTGACGACACCCGTGACGTACAGATCGCCGAGCGGGCCTGCGTCGTAGGAAGTGGGCTTCGCGTTGGCAGCCAAAGGGCCGGCGATGGCGGGCAACAGCGTTGGCGGCGTCGCCGCGGTTGCCTGTGCGGCGGCGGCCGGTTGTTCGTCGGCCACCGCAGCGTGCGGAGCCGCGATCAGCATTGCGCATCCAACCACCGCCCCCACCATAGAGTTCCGAAGAACGTATCCCTGGGTCATGTTTGCGCTGTCCTGTAAAATTTAAAACAGAGTGAAATGACGAATTCGCTCGCCGAATAACTTGGGGCACCGGCGGCGCCGATGCGCCGCCGGGCTTGCCTTTGCCGAACGGTTACTCGACGTGTTCGCCGTGCTGAGAGATGTCCAAGCCTTCTCGCTCTTGTTCTTCAGTGACGCGCAGGCCAATGGTCATGTCGATGACTTTCAAGATGACAAAGCTGACCACGCCCCCGTAAATCAGCGTAGTTCCCACACCCCACAATTGAGTGATTACCGAACCATCGGAACCGCTGATTTCCTTGCTGGCAAAGACGCCCGTGAGCAGCGCGCCGACGATGCCGCCGATACCGTGCACGCCGAACGCGTCGAGCGAATCGTCATAGCCCAATGCACTCTTCAAGGAAGTCGCAGCCAGGAAGCACACGACACCGGCAACGAGGCCGATGACCACGGCAGGCGTGGGCCCGACGAAGCCCGACGCCGGCGTGATCGCGACCAATCCTGCGACGGCGCCCGAGGCTATCCCCAATACACTGGGCTTACCCTTGACGATCCATTCAGCGAACATCCAAGACAGCGCGGCGGCAGCCGTTGCGATTTGCGTCGCAGCCATCGCCATGCCCGCACGGCCATCCGCCGCAGTTGCGGATCCGGCATTGAACCCAAACCAGCCCACCCACAAGAGCGAGGCGCCGATCAGCGTCAGCGTCAAATTGTGGGGCGGCATCGATTCCTTGCCATATCCGATGCGCTTACCGAGGACCAGGCAGCTCATGAGGCCCGCAATACCTGCATTGATATGCACCACGGTGCCCCCGGCATAATCGAGAACGCCCTTCACCGCAAGCCAGCCGGACGGTTCCCAAACCCAGTGAGCGATGGGGCAATAGACGAGCAGTGACCAGGCGGACATGAAGACGAGCATCGCAGAGAACTTCATGCGATCGGCAAATGCACCTGCAATCAATGCCGGAGTGATGATGGCGAAGGTCAATTGAAACATCGCATAGACGGTCTCGGGAATGGTCAGCGCTAGGTGCGACACCGTCACCTTGTTGGCGTCTTTCATCACTGTCATGCCATTGAACAAAGCGCGAGTGGCTCCTCCCAAGTACGGACTACCCGGAGTAAATGCCCATGAATACCCGATTAACCACCAGAGCAGCGTCACTACGCAGGTAATCGCAAAACTCTGCATGAGCGTTGCCAGTACGTTTTTCTTGCGAACCATCCCACCATAGAAAAGCGCTAGGCCAGGTATGGTCATCATTAGCACGAGAGCGGTCGAGGTCAGCATCCACGCGGTGTCGCCGGAGCTGATCTTGTCAGTGCCTATCAAAATTGGTTCGGTAGGAGCCGGCGCGGCAGCAGCGGCCGGCGCAGCGGATGCTGCCGCGGCAGGCGCGTCATCCGCCCACGCAGCGGGAGCGGACAGCGTCAGCAAACCGATAAAAGCCAATTGAGCCAGTTTATTCATCAATGAAAATCTCCCTTATTTTAAATTGCGCTGCCGCCGCGCTCACTCGTGCGAATTCGAATGACCTGTGCGAGGTCCACGACAAAGATCTTTCCATCGCCTACTTTGCCGGTCTTCGCTGATTTGACGATCGCCTCGATTACTTGGTCGGCCAAGGTATCGTCCACGGCAATTTCGATTTTTGTTTTGGGTACGAACTCGACGGTATACTCCGCGCCCCGATAAATTTCGGTGTGTCCGCGCTGCCGTCCAAAGCCTCGAACTTCGGTGACAGTGACGCCTTGCACGCCGACCTCGTGTACTGCCGTCCGAACGTCGTCAAGCTTGAATGGTTTGATAATTGCGGTAATCAGCTTCATCGAACAATCCCCCCGCGTGATTTGTCGTTAATATCCATGCCACGTCGGCACTGATTGGTTGCGGACCCGTTAGACAGCCGGCATTTCTTGTGCCAGGTTCGATGAATTGTGGTGGATCAGTGAGTTACTGACGGGGCGGGTGTGACGACCGCCGCACAGCGCACCAAGTAGGTGCCCGTGTAGATGAGGACGCTTCATTTTGCGGCGTAGTCCGAGCGCACCGCGTTGCGTTATTGGAACCTACCCCGGATGTTCCCGACCTGACATTCCTGGGATGGGTCAGGATGTCCCGGCACGCCAATGGGCTGCTCGGGTCCGTGCTCCTGATCGGTAGGCATTTACGATGGGGACAGGTGGCGCGCCGGACTCGAACCAACGGCAATATTCGACTCTACCGAAGTTGTTCTGACAGCCATTTTTCCCCAAAATCGTCCGACTGTAAGCGAATCGCCTCGGATGTCGGCGGGGGTCTACGGAAAGTGGGACGGCTGGGCACCACATTTTGATCGTGCACCATTGCTTTATTTATTAAGAAATCTTGTGGCGCCCGACGAGGCCCCCGAAAACGCCCCACTAGGAAGGGGCAGTCTTTGGATGTTTGCGGACGCCAGAACATCGTCGGACAAAAATCACGCAGGAACTGCCGCTAGCCTCGAGCAAAGCGGTTCAGTGCTCACCAGCGGCCCGACACTGCTCCGATGCGGGACACAACATCCGTCGATCACCAACACAGGCGTCGGAAACGGGAGCAGCTTTGTGTGAATCTGGCACACGTAGCCAAAGTTGCCTGCCGTTTCCGACGATGCGTTTGGACTTACTCGTGGCAGTTCGCGTATTCCTTTCGGCTCATGTGACCATTGTGCTTCACGTTGCATTTGGCAAAATTCTTGCTGACATAATCGTCGTTCTTAACGTCATCGGAAGTTAGATACCCGTGCCGGTGAGTATCGACGGTATTGAAATCCGGATGCGTCGTCGGTGCGCGTTGCATATCGCCTTTGTTGGCATCGTCTGAGTAGGCAGCCGCGCATGCGAAGAGCAATGCGGCGCACGTCAATGAAGCGAAGTAGGTTGATTTCAAAATATTCTCCTGAAGTTGTGAATGGGTGGCGCAAACCGACAAATGTCACGACTCTACGTGTCTAATCGAAGCGCTATTTGCGATCGGGACCCCGGGCGCTCTGTTCCAAGGAAGCAGTTGATTAATACTGAAGATCTCGAGTCTAGGCGGATCCCCTGCCCCCGTCTGTACGCTAGCGCGCGCAGCACATGCGAGAAACGCCGCGCAGTCGGTGTGATGAAAGCGGTGCGCACTAACTCTCGCTAGAGCTGCACGGCGAAGGATGAATAAGCGCACCGTATTAGACCCATGGCATCTCCCAGCGCGAGTTCGTACGACGTCTGGGTGTGGAGTGCGAATTCTCATTCACGCGTGCACCGGGGTCTGAAACAGCCCGCGACAATGGCTTTATGAATTCGCACCCCACAGCGTTTGCTTCCAGCCGCGACGGCCGTTGAGCGGCGGGGCAGGAATGTTCCTTGACCTGAGCTCGTGCGAGCTGCAATAGTGTTTCGGAACAATTCGTCGCTCCGAGACAGCATGCTAGAGGCCAAATCGCGCAGAATGGGACCCGTGCTGGCGTCCTTCATCGTCGCGGGAAACATCATCGGGCCCGGAATATTCGCCCTGCCCGCCGCCATCGGCGCCATCGGCAGCGTCAGTCTCATCGGATGGATCATCGCCGCGATCGGCGCGTTCGCCATCGGCTCTGTAGTGTCGATTCTGGCGAACCTAACCGGGGATCCGGATGGCCTAGTAGGTTACGTCAAGACGACCATGAGCCCCTTCTGGGCTTTTTTTGTCGGCGTGATGTATTGGTTCTCGAACTTCGTCGGCAATATCGGCGTAGCGGTCGCCTGCGCGGGCTATCTCAGCGTCTATCTGCCAGCCTTGAACGATCCGCTGGCGCGAAGCCTAACTGGACTGGCGGCGCTCTGGCTCACCACCGGTGTCAATCTGATTGGGGCCAAGACCGTCGGACGATTCAGCGGCGTCTTCCTGATCGCCGGCCTCGCGCCGCTGCTGCTGCTGGCGACGGTGGGCTGGGCCTATTTCAAGCCGCATCTATTTGTCGAATCCTGGAACGTGGCCGGGAAGAGCGACTTGCAAGGGGTCCAGGCTTCGGTCCTTGCCGCCTTCTGGGCCTTTACCGGAATGGAGACTGGGGCGATGATCAGCGCGGTCATGCGCAATCCTAAGCGCGATGTCCCGATCGCCGTCCTCGGCGGCGTCGCCTTTGCGGCGATCGTCTACCTATCGGTCCTGGTCGTGGTCCTGGGCCTCGCACCCGCCAAGGCGTATGCAACGTCCAGCGCGCCCTTGGCGCTCGCCGTCATGCGCATCGGAGGCGCCGGCTGGGCGAACCTGATCGCCGCTTTCGCCCTGATCAAGATTCTCGGAACCATGTCCGGCATAACGCTCGCCAATGCGGAGGTCGCCCGCGCCACGATCGACGCCCGCCCGTTCGCGCAGGCCAGAGACCCGAAGGATCGAGCCCGAACCCCGACGCGCATCCTGCTCTGGTCCGCCGCGGGAGCGAGTCTCGTGACCCTGGTGACGACCTCGCCCACATTCGGCAAACAGTTCGAGGCCCTGGTGGACCTCTCCGCCATTTGGACACTTATCCCCTATCTCTTCTGCGCGGTAGCCCTGGCGTTGATCGCGCGGGGCTACAGGGGCCGCGTGCGCTGGGTCCTGTCCGCCGTTGTCCTCGTCGCGTCGGTTGTTACGGGCGGCGTTCTCCTGACAGCCACGGAACTAAGCTTTGCTCTGACCGCCGCGCTCGTGGCCGCTATCTTCTCCTACCAGTTTCTGGCGGCCCGGCGTTGGTCGAAGACCGCTTAGGGTCGGTCGTCAGCGGACCGCGGCGTGGAGGAGCGCGAGAACCAACCTGCACCACGCAACCGTCCCGCTGAATCTGCCCAAGTTATGTGAAGGCGACGGCTGCGACAAACCGGATCTAGCCGCGCTGCCGCTGTGTTCTCCACATAATCGCCATCGCAACATAAGTCCAGTTATGTTGCGATCAACATAACTGAACCTTGTTCATGACGCTCCAGAGATCGTCCCCGAGATCCTGCGGTCGCCGACCGTCCAGCAGGTGCACGGGCATCATGCCCTGGGTGGCCGGATCCGGATACCGCAAAGCCAATGCCCGACCGGCGAACTCCAGTTGCTCACCCCGGGCCATGCTCCGCTCCGATCTTTCAGGCCGCGATAGCCAGCGGCTCGCCAGCGGCGGTTGCGTAATAAATTTCATCCGGAGTTTGATACTCGTGCGATTGATGGATCCGTCGACGATTGTAAAAATCAAAGTACCGAGTCAGTCCGGCCCGGAGCTCGCGTCCGTTCTCGTAGGCGCGCAAGTAAATGTCCTCGTACTTCACGCTGCGCCATAGCCGCTCTATGAACACTTTGTCGATCCACCGCCCCTTGCCATCCATGCTTATTCGAGCCCCAGCGGTGTCGCCCACATCGGTCCATGCTTTGCTGGTGAATTGAGAGCCCTGATCGGTGTTGACAATATCGGGTGCTCCGTACCGGGCAATCGCTTCACTCAGCGCATCGACGCAGAAGTCAGGCGTCATCGTGTTCAAGACCCGAAATGACAGCACCTTGCGACTCGCTACGTCCAAGATCGCCACCAAGAACAAAAACCCGTGTGCCATAGGCAAATACGTCAAATCGGAAGACCACACCTGATTGGGCCGCTCGATCGCCAAGCCATCGAGCAAGTAGGGGTAGATCTTCGCGTCCCGTGCGGGAATGCTGGTTCGTGGTCGCCGATACAGCGCCTCGATGCCCATACGGCGCATCAAGGTGGCGACGTGCTGTCGACCGACGTCGAAGCCCTCGCGCTCCATCTGCTTGGCCAGCCGGCGTGCACCGTGGAACGGGTGCTCTAGGTGCAACCCGTCGATTCGGCGCATCAGTCGCAAATCTTCTTTTCGAACCGGACGCGGTGTGTAGTACACGCCGGTCCGATTGAGTCCGAAAAGTTCACACTGGCGTGTGATGCTCAACTTCGACCCCTGGTCAATTATCGTCGTCCGCTCGGTCCGGGGAAGCGACCGAGCGCCGAGCCTAAAAAATCGCGTTCGACCGTAAGTTCTCCGATCTTCGCGTGCAACTCGCGGATCCGCTCACGGTTAACCGCACCCTCCATGGCGCCAGCACCGAAAATAACCGCCGCGTTTTCCAAAAGCTGCGTCTTCCAGCTGGTAATCTGGTTCGCGTGCACGTCATAATGCACAGCGAGCTGCGCGATCGTCTTCTCGCCTTTCAAGGCTTCCAAAGCCACTTTCGCCTTAAAGGCTGGCGAGTGGTTGCGTCTCGGTCGTTTCATCGGAATTACTCCTGCTACTGTGGAAAAATATAGCAGTCATTCCACTTATCGACCTGTCCGAAAAACCTAGGCCAGCTCTAACCTCGCGATTCATCCGGCTCCTATCGTCCAACCGAAGCATCCGTGAGCCAGTGGGCAAACAGGGTTGGCTGCCGGGCTTGAAGCCGTCGTAGCCAATCCCACGCTTGCTTCGTATGACCGCGGAGCCTTTTGTATTTCCGCTGCGCCCAACGCACGATGAACGAGTCGAGTGTGCGTAAAGCGCCGCGAAGCGCAGAGCGATGGAACCGCCCATAGTATTGAACCCAACCCTGTAGAACTGGCCGGGTCCATTGGGCGATTTCCGCCAACGGGAGATCGTTGCGGTGGTGCAGCTTCCAGCGACGCAGACGCGTCCTCATCGCCTTGGCCGCCTTCTCGCTGACTGCGGGGGAAAAACTCACGAACAACTTACCGGTCCGGTTCATCGACCGACGGGGCCGAAACGTATGGCCCAGAAAGTCGAATCGCTGGATCGGATAGCGGCCCGATCTGTTTGAGTCCTTGCAGTACACGACCTGAGTCTTGTGCGGGTGCAGTTCCAACTTGCACACCGCCAGCCGCGCCGCCAATGCGTCGCGCAATGTCTGCGCCTGCACTTGGTCGCGGCAATGACAGATGGCGTCATCAGCGTAACGTTCAAAGGGGATCTCGGAATGATTTTCCTTCATCCACCGGTCAAACGCATAATGGAGAAAAAGATTAGCCAAGATCGGGCTGACCACCGACCCTTGAGGCGTCCCTTTCTCTGGCCTCACCAGAGTTCCATCCGGCATACACACCGGCGCCCTGAGCCACCGCTCTATGTAGAGCAGTACCCATTTGCACCGCGTGTGACGCCGCACCGCTCGCATCAAGAGTTCCTGATCGAGGTTGTCGTAGAACCCCTTGATGTCAAACTCAAGCACCCAGTCAAAACGCCAGCAACGCTGACGTGCGACCGATAGAGCCTGGTGTGCTGAGCGGCCGGGCCGATATCCATACGAGTCCGTATGGAATACTGGCTCCAAAATTGGCTCCAGATACCGTTTGACCACCGTCTGGGCGATTCTGTCAGAGACAGTTGGAATTCCTAACGGCCTCTTGCGTCCGTCGCCCTTGTCGATGTCCACCCGGCGCACTGGAGGCGGCACATAGCTGCCCGACGACATTCGATTCCAGAGCCGATAGAGGTTATTTTCAAGATCCCCATCGAACTCCTCGATCGATTGCTTATCGACGCCTGCCGCGCCCCGATTTGCCTTGACTCGCTTGTACGCCTCCCACACTTCACGCTTGGAAATACAAAACGGTTTTGCTCTATCCATGCGAGTCCTCCCCTTGCGGGTTGCCCACACGATAGAGCCGGACAACGTCGCTCCTTCGGTCCAGTTCCATTACAGAACCTTCAACCCTACTGCGAGCGACTCCGCCCCTGTGACCCGCCTCGGTACTCTCATCCTCGCGGATGCGGTCCGCTTGGATTTCTCCCTTCGCATCGGGACGACAGGTTCCTACGTTCCTTACCATAGCCTGATTCAAGCTCACGCCGCCTTCATGCCGGACGCCAGTTGGGCAGTAGACAGGTTGCCTCCCAACCTACTCGCGGGACAGAAGTCTGGGTCCCGGTTTCGACGTCGTTTGAATACGTTTCGACACGTCATCAGCGGTTCACTTGCGTTCGTCTTCTTGAACCCTACCTGACGGAGTTTCGCTCCGCCTTTTCCTGCAACGCTCACCACGAGAACTCTTAATCCTCGCAGCTTGCAGTGGTTTGAGGTCCGTTCCTGTAAACCGACCTCGAGGGGCCTGCCCTCATCTCTGGTAAAGCATCGCACCCCTTCAATCCATTGACGAGTGCGTTCGTAGCACACGACCTCCTCGTATTTGGCACTCCTCCACAGGCGCTCGATAAAAACGTTGTCGATCCAGCGCCCCTTGCCGTCCATGCTGATCGCAACCCCGGCCGCCTTCAGCGGCGTGATCCAATCCTCGCTCGTGAATTGCGATCCTTGGTCGGTATTGAAAATCTCCGGCTTGCCGTACTTGGCCAGAGCCTCCTCGAGCGCTTCGACACAAAAGTGCGTCGTCAGTGTGTTCGACAGCCGCCAGGCCAACACTTTGCGGCTCGCCACATCCAAAATCGCCATCAAGTACATGAACCCGTGCGCCATCGGCAAGTAGGTCAAATCCGAGGACCAAACCTGATTCGGCCGATCGATCACCAGATTGTCGAGCAAGTACGGGTAGATCGTCGCCCCGCGCGCCGGGATGCTCGTGCGCGGCTTGCGGTACAGCGCTTCGATCCCCATTTGCCGCATCAGCGTACGCACGTGCCGACGACCGATATCATGACCCTCCCGCTGCAACTGCGCGGCAATCTTGCGGGACCCGTAGAATGGCGCCTCCAGGTGCAGCTCGTCGATCCGGCGCATCAGCTTCAAATCCTGCACCGATATCGGTCGCGCTCGGTAGTACACGCTCGCTCGGGACACATCCAACAGCTCGGCCTGGCGCTTCACGCTCACCTCACTGCCCCGGTCAATCATCGCTTGCCGCTCAG
>PKXS01000140.1 GCA_003132425.1 Gammaproteobacteria bacterium
GCCCAGACCGGACGCTTACGATTATCCTGAATTGCGATGGTGCAAGCGCGTACCCCCGAGACAGCAAAACACGAGGTCGCTAGTATGATTTATCGATTCAGCGCCGCGACGGCACTTTTATTGATCGATGTACAGAGAGGTGTTGATGCACTCGAGCACTGGGGCGGCCCAAGGGGGCGCCGCAATAACCCACAGGCCGAGGCGAATCTTCTCCTACTACTTGAGGGTTGGCGTAACCACAAGCTACCTGTTTACTACACGATGCACGACTCGCGCGAACAGCGATCACCGCTCAAGCTCTCGTTGCCGACCGGTGAGATCAAGACTGGATTAGAACCAAAATCGGGCGAAATCATTGTCAGAAAAGACGTGAATAGCGGTTTTATCGGTACGAACCTGGAACTAATGTTCCAGCGAAAGAGGATCCATCGTGTGCTGATCGCGGGTTTCTTTACCAATATGTGCGTTGAAACGACGGTTCGGATGGCAGGGAACCTTGGCTTCGACACTTATCTCGCTGCCGACGCATGCGCTACCACTAATCGTATCGGTCCCGACGGGATCGACCACGATCCGGATTTGGTCCATGACATGGCCGTTGCCAGCATGGACGGCGAGTTCTGCACGGCCCTGAAGGTGTCCGATGCTCTTAGTCTATTGGACCATGACAGCGAAAATCTTGCGAGGCGGCAGGGAAATGAGTGACTTCGGCGCGCAGAGCATGACAGCCGCGCTCAGGCGAGTGGTTGTCCGGCAACCGCCGGACGCATTGCCAAACGCTGATCCGAAGATATGGAATTACTCCGCGCCGATAAATCTCAAGAGAGCCCGCGAGGACCACGCGGCTTTCGTGGCATTACTCCAATCGAATGATGTGGATGTTCTGATACTGGACGACCAAGGCACCAAGTTCCCGGATTCTGTCTTCACGCATGACGCCTCACTGGTCACGACGGCCGGTGCGGTTCTTATGCGTATGGGGAAAACGTTACGGCGACCCGAGCCGGATTTACACGAGGCTTTCTACCGAAAAATCGGTATCCCGATTTTAGGCCGTATCGAGCCGCCCGGAATTATGGAAGCTGGCGACGCGTTGTGGGTTCGTGAGCGAACTCTGATCCTAGGCCGCGGGTATCGTACGAACGATGAAGGCGCGCGGCAGCTAGCGCGCATTCTAGCTCCGCTCAGTGTGCGGGTTATGCCGATGGACTTGCCTTATGGCGCCGGTCCTCATTCGTGTATGCATTTGCTCTCTCTCATTAGTTTGATAGCGGAAGATCTTGCTCTGGTGCACCTGCCGACGGCACCGGTAAGGCTGATCCAATTGCTGGAGGAGCAGGGCACCCACATCCTGCCCGCTCCGTCCGCGGAATATCAGTCAAGCAACACAATCAGCGCAAACGTTCTGGCATATGCGCCGAGAAAAGTTCTAATGGTGGCTGGATTTCCCAAAACTCGGCTCGCGCTGGAGCAGCAAGGGTGCACAGTGACCACTTTTCCAGGCGATGAGTTGTGCCTCAAGGCGGAAGGAGGCCCGACTTGCTTAACCCGACCGATATTTCGGTGCTAAGCACTTATTGCCCTTTGCGGCCACTTTTAGCGCACGTTTCACATGTGTGTTGCATGCATACCGAGGCTGAAGCCTGCTCTTGCGGGAGGATTCTTACTCCGAGGTGGCGCAATGGTTCGCACTGGCGCCGGGGCCGGTTGCATCATTTCCCGTGACGGGGCCAGAGGCGAGTTTACGCTCGATGGCCGCCGCTCCTTGGTCGCGCCAGGCACTCGATATAGCGCTGCAGCAAGCTCTCTAATGCGTGACGAGACAACGCCTCAGGGCGCATTATCACTTGCTCGGCTAATCCATCAATCAGCGCCAGAATGCCGGAAGCTTCGAGCCTCGCATTAAGCTCCCTCGGCAAGAAACCATCGTTCTGAAGCGCAATGATCTCATCGGCGAGGAGTGACGAATGACTCTCGTTTCGCTTATGCTGAACTCGCATGAGACGTGTGTCACCAATTGCATTCCCATTAAACATCGCAAGCAGGCGGTAGCCATCGATAGCGTCCGGCCCAGAAGGCAGGAACTCAATGGCCATTGTCCGGAGCTTGTTAAGGCCTATGCAGCCGTCAGCAGCACTCCGTGCTCTCTCGTACGACCGATCAAACAACAGATTTTTGGCACACAAGAGCAACTCGTCTTTGTCAGCAAAGTAGTGCCGAAGAACGCCGGTCGTATATCCCATTTCGCGCGCAATATCGGCAAGACTCGTCCGCGCGAGCCCACGCTTTAAAAAGACAGTGCAGGCAGCTTCGGCGATTTGGATTCGCTTGCCGAAATGGTCCCCCTTCACTCTTCCGGACGCCATGAACTCCCTCGGTGCTTGAAGCGAATCCCCACAAATCCCCCCAATGGCTAACTGAAAATCATGGAAACGAGCGCAGCCCTGGTCGAAAGGCGCGGGACGACGACGACCCGCCGATTCGCGTCAGGTCCCCAAAAGCTCTGGTTCATATTGGCCTCATGATACACCCCTCCTCCGGGTGCCATGAACTCCTCGATGTTCGAATCAAATCCCATAAGCGCCATCGCAATTAATACGGCAGCCATCGCTGCAATGGCCCTATAAACAAAAACGATGAGGGCCCCTAAGGAACTGACCAATAAGTCGATCATTACCTGCGGTACCGTGGCCGCTGCGAGAATCCCCTTGATATACGTCGCAATAGTGTCGGTAGAGATACCCGTTTTTCCCCCGGCGAATTCGGGGTATTACTCCGTAACACACTGGTGTCGCATTGCCTCAATGAAAATGTTACTGATCCGGGTCGTTGCCTCACTTGAAATGTTACTCGTGTAGGCGCGTGCCACCATGATGCCTTCGCAACTAGGGAGGCACCATGAAGGCAACCATGACGCGTGCCGCACGCGCGGAGCTCGCCAATGCTATCCGGACCCGCTATAGCACGGTCGCGGGCAAAGAGAAGCGCCGGACCTTGGAGGAGTTCATTGCGGCAACGGGCTATCACGAGAAATCCGCAATTCGAGTCCTCAACAGCGCTGCAGCGCAGAAGGGCCGTCAGACCCGTAACCGACCGTCGCTCTACGATGAAGCCGCACGGGGTGCCTTAATCGTGTTGTGGGAGGCGTCCGATCGGGTCTGCGGCAAGCGCCTGAAGGCACTTCTGCCCATCCTGTTGCCAGCCCTTGAGCGTAATGGGCACCTGAAGCTTGAAGAGGCAATACGCCCCAAGATCCTATCCATGAGTGCCGCGACGATAGATCGCTTGTTGCGAATGCCGCGCAACGCGACGCGTACAAAGAAAGCGCCGCGGATCATGCCAGAGCCGCGCCGGCGCATTAAAATGCGAACCTTCGCCGATCGGAACGAGCCGCCTGTGGTCCGCAAAAATTGCGTCACGTACCAGCGGTCACGAGGAAGTATTCGTGATGCAGCCCGCCCAGGATCGGACGGGCACGGACGGCAGACGATTCTCCGCAGCGATGGCTCGAATTTGGATGTGGATGGTCAAGATGGTTCTGGTGCATTCAGGGGTATCGGGTAAGATGGTTGATTATTCATGGAATGCAGAATGACGAAGCCGATCGCCCGGGACCCGATCTATCGCCGGCGGGTGTTCAACGCCGACATCATTGAATTGTGTGTGCGGTGCTACATCACTTATCGGCTGTCGTATCGGGATCTTGTGGAGATGATGGCCGAGCGCGGCGTCAAAGTCGCGCATTCGACGATCCTTCGGTGGGTCACTCGTTACGTTCCGGAGTTCGAGAAGCGCTGGAACCGATTCTCGCGAGCCGTTGGCACGTCGTGGCGAGTCGATGAGACGTACATCTCGATCAGAGCGAAGTGGCACTACCTTTACCGCGCGCTCGACAAGCATGGCAAGACCGTCGATTTCTTGCTCCGCCGCGACCGTGGAATTGCGGCCGCACAAGCATTCTTTCGCAAGGCGCTCGCGACCAACGCTCCACGCGTCCGACGCAAAGTGACTCTCGACGGTCATGTGCGGAGTCGGCGCGCATTGTGGCTGCTGCGACGTGAACACCCGTGCTGGCGGAACGTCAAGGTGCGCACGAACAAGTACCTCAACAACCTGATCGAGAAAGACCACCGCGCAATCAAGCGGCGTTGCGCATCGATGGCTGGGTTCAAATCGTTCACGAATGCGGCCATCACCATTGCCGGAATTGAGCTGGCACATCGCATTCGCAAGCGACAGTTCTCTTTTGGACGTGGCCGTCGACGCCGCGGCTGGTCGCGGAAGGACGAATGGGCGACGGCACTCGCATAGGAGCGGGCGCGAAGAACGAAAATGCCTCATCACGAGTCAAATGTCCGCAGATGCACCACAACCCTTTCGATTTACTATCAGCAGCTAGGGCAGGTAAGGACGTCGTGAGTCTTCTCAATCAGCCTCATCAAGACCAATGTTTTCCAAAATACGGGTTTGCGCCGGCGGACATTTCGGCGCGACTGTCGGAATTGAGGGCGACCCTCACGTCTGAACTTCACGGCGCCTTCAGTATGCATTGCCTTGCCGATAGTGATCACTTCATGCCGGAGTCAAGGCGACTCGGTGATGAGGCGTTTGACGCCTTCAGGCGATTCAATGCGATCTTTACTGGATTGGAGCCGGCGGCAGCGCAGATCGAAGATGACGTCATGGCCATGTGCACCGAGATATTTAACGGGGGATCTGCAGGTCGCTGCAACATCACCGGCGGGGGAACAGAAAGCATTTACTGCGCGATGCTAGCTATGCGGGAATGGGCGAAAAGCACGCTGCCTCACATTTGTGAGCCGGAATTTGTGGCACCGTACACGGCGCATATCGCTTTTTCCCGCGCGGCGCATAACTTCGGATTAAAGATCAAACGAGTTCCCGTCGGACCCGACTGGCGCATTCTGCCTGCCGATCTCGAAGCTGCTATCAATAAACAGACTATCGGCCTCGTCGCCAGCGCGCCCAATTGGCCCTACGGCATTGTTGACCCGATTCCAGAAATAGCCGCAATCGCTCATCGCCGCGGGCTTTGGATGCACGTCGATGCTTGCGTTGGCGGTTATGTACTACCGTTTGCCAAAAAAGCCGGGTTCAGCTTGCCCGATTTCGATCTCAGCGTGCCTGGCGTGTGCTCGCTTTCGGCGGACTTGCACAAGTACGGATATGTGCCGAAGCCGTGCTCAACGATTCTTTGGCAATCAGAATCATATCAGCAGTTCCATTACTATATTCCCGATGACTGGCCAGATGGCGCGTATCTTTCCCAGTCGCTTATGGGCAGTCGGCCCTTCGCGCCAACTGCGGCAGCCTGGGCCATCCTGAACGCGTTGGGGCAGGATGGGTTTGTCTCCCAGGCTCGCGCCATCATGGCGACCAAAGAAGCACTGGTTGAAGGCATCTCTAAGATCGAAGGTCTTGAGCCGTGGCGAAACGATCTTCCCCTTCTAATCGTCTCGGGGCGTGATCTCGATATTTCGCACGTCGTGGGCGGAATGCGACGCAAAAGTTGGGTATTTCTCGGCAATGAACAGCCGCCGTCGATGCATCTGACAATTGACCCCTTGTCAGACCAAGTCATCAAATCTCTTCTTATCGATCTGAGCTCGGTCGTAGCGGAAATACGGGCAGGACAATCGGTGGCCGGCGATTTGCAATACGGGCTCGCCAAGACTCGACGCACAGCGCGTTGGATCGAGCAAGCGCGCGGCATTGCCCTACGGGCGAAGCCCCGCGGTTACTAAACGCACTCTCCGGCGAATTGCCGGTGCTGGGTGAGTAGGCCGGTGGCGTCCGCGGGCCTACTCACCCAAGGCTGAATAATTATATAGTTGCGGTAATTCGGGCGAAGTCGTATTTTGTCGTTTGGAGCTTTGGATGTCTTGAACGGGCGAAAAACGCAGGTGAGAGTCCTCCCGCCTTCCTAGGAGAAACCTGATGAGCTTTGCGAGCCTCGCAAGCGGTGCCCGCATCCTGGTGGCAGCGTCTTGGGGCTTTGGCGAATTTGTAGAGTCGATGGGAGGCGACAAATGGAGGGTGTTTCGAAACGCTAGGCTAAAGCCAAGCGACCTCGGTGATCCCCTCAGAGACATCTCCGTCCGCCAGCACTGTGATCTTTTCGAGGCGGCTGCCCGGGAAACGGGGTTTGGCGATCTGGGAATGCGGTTCGGTGAATCATTGCAGCCTCGGATGCTGGGACCCATCGGCTATCTGGCCGCAAGTGCTCCCACGCTGCACGCCGCGTTGGAGAGTTTGTGCGCATATCACCCAGCACACATGTCTGGTGCAATCTTGTCCTTGAGCTTCCGCGAGGGGACGGCCGTACTGACGTATCGAGTGTGCGATGCGGAGGTCTCAGAGGTCCGCCAGGAGACTGAAATGACGCTCACGGCGCTGCGCAATATCATCCGTGACGCTCTCGGCCCGTGCTGGAGCCCCGACTTAATGTGCTTCGCGCATTCCAGGGTTCACGGCTCCTTCCGGAACATGAATGTTCGGTTTGACAGGCATAGCAATTCCATTCACTTGCGCGTAGACCAGCTGGACACGCCGATGCCCCATGCGGACCCCTATATGGCGGGACTCATGAGGTCTGTCTTGGAAAGGCGGCGCAAGACGGCGCAACCGGTTAGCAATGTCGAGTGCATCCGGCAGCGAATTGAACTCTGCCTGGAAGACGGAGTGACCACTCTCGAGAGAGTTGCTGCGCAAATGGGAATGAGTGGATCCCGCGTGTCGACCCAGCTTGCAAGCGCTGGTACCTCATTCAGCGAGTTGCTTAAGGAGGCGCGTACCACTCTCGCGTTGCGGTATCTCCGCGATGAGAGCATGCAGCTTACGGAAATAGCGCTTCAACTGGGCTACTCCGAACTCAGTGCCTTCAGCCGGGCATTTCGCAAATGGGCTGGCGTTTCACCGCAGACCTATCGTCAAGGCCACGCACTCTCGAGTCCGCGCGCAGACGCTTGAGTAGCAGCGAAACGAGCGCGTCCAGCATCGCCCCTATTTGGCGATGTTTAGTACGGTCGTCTGCGCATACTCGGCGAGACCCAGCGCGGAAAATTCTACGCCGATTCCCGATTGCTTCGCGCCAGCCAACGGAATGTGTGGGCCGAAATTCAGGTGTTGGTTGATCCAAATGGTTCCCGTCTGCAGCTTTGCGGCGACGCTCCGGGCCCGATCGATGTCGGTCGACCAGATCGACCCACCGAGTCCGTACTGCGTATCATTGGCGCGAGCGATCGCCTCCTCGACACCATCGTACGCGAGCACCGGAAGGACGGGTACGAACTGTTCTTCTCGTACCAGCGGGCTTTGATCGCCAATGTCCGCAACCACGGTGGGCGTGACGAAATAGCCGCTCTTCTCGAGCGTACTACCGCCCGCGGCGATACGACCATCTTGTTTGGCGACGCTCAGAAAATGCTTGGCCTTCTGGTACTGGGCTGCGTTCTGTAGGGGACCGACCTGCGTGCCTTCGTCGAGTCCCTGGCCGAGAATGGCTTTCTCAGCTAAGGCACTCAACGCGTCGACGGTGCGTTTGTAGAGCCGCTTCGGGGCGTAGATCCGCTTGATCGCGATACAGACCTGGCTGCAGTTGAAGTACGCGGCGCCGAATATCTTGGGCGCGATCGAATCGATATCTGCATCATCCAATATGATGCATGCATCGTTCCCTCCAAGTTCCAGGGTCACTCGCTTCAGGGTCGAGGCGGAACTGGCGACAACTCTTCGTCCCGTGGCAGTCGATCCAGTAAAGGCGATTTTGGCGATATCAGGGTGCTCCGTGAGGAGCGGCCCGAGGTCGTTCTGATCGGCGACCACGTTGACAACCCCCGGGGGAAAGATGTTTCGCGCAACACCGGCCAGCATGAGGGAAGTCACGGGTGTGGTCGGGGCTGGTTTGAGTACAAACGTGTTCCCGAGCACGACTGCGGGTGCCAGCTTGTACACCGCGATCAGCAACGGAAAGTTCCACGGAGTGATGCCAAGTACTACACCGAGGGGACGGTGCTCGAGTTCGACTCTCAGGCTCGCATCATCTTGAATGACGCTGTTCGGGAGCGTGCAACGCGAATAGAACTTTGCAAATTGAACCGCAAAGTCAAATTCAATTTGCGCCTCTGAGAGCGGCTTGCCCTGCTCCATCACCAGGGTACGGACGAAGGCATCTCGATTCGCCTCGAGCGCATCGCCTAGTTTAGCTACAGCCGCCTGCCTCACTTCGAGCGGCTGAGCCGCCCAGTCCGGGAAGGCTCGCTTTGCTGCAGCAACGGCCTCGTTGGCTTGGGCGCCCGAGGCGCGGGATATGGTCGTGAAAGAACGTCCATTCGCCGGATTAATGACATCAAGCGCGGCCGCGCCACTCACCAAGTTTCCGTCGATCAGCAGTTTATCTTGATTCATGGCGCAAGCTCCTAGTGCACTCACAGCGTGCAATAAGCGATCCGTTCCGGCATCCACTATTATCGAAACGGCGGCTGCGCAGGCTTGACGCAATCAGCCGCGTTACTTGACATCTTCGCCCTAGGGTCTTTCGGGCAGGTGATATTGCTTTGGCGAAGCGAAATCATCGGCTTTTATAAGCAGAGCCCACGCGATCGTGAATCGCCCCAAGTTGTCAAGACGCCGCAGATGTGATGTCAAGCGCTGTGCTAGGCGCGCGCCATAGCATTCTCGAGAGAAAATCGGAGCCCACGTGAGTTAGCTCCGAGCAGACGCTTCGAGTAAAAAATGGGAAAGGATGGGAACAATGCCGGGGCCTCATTATACGCAGGGCAACCAAAAACTACGCTGGGGTCCGATTGCGGCGGCAGTGTATGCAGCACTCCATGGCGGATTCGCGAGTGCCGATGACAACAATACCTTACAGGAGATCATCGTTACTGCAACCCGCCGAGCGACTTCCGCGCAGGATCTGCCCATAAGCATATCCGCGGTTTCGGGAGCGGCGCTCGACGCGGCCGGTATCAACGATATGTCGGGCCTGGCCCGCTCGATGGCGGGGGTCAACTTCACCGACAAAGGGCCGTTCACGTTGAACGGCGCAAGCCTAATCATCCGCGGTCTCAACAGCGACCCTACAGCGTACATTTTCGGACTGGGGTCGCTCGTGGTGCCGCCCGTGGCGACATACGTCGACGACACGCCCCTCTTTGCAAATCTCAAACTCGAGGATCTCGATCGGGTCGAGGTGCTTCGCGGGCCGCAGGGCACGCTCTATGGCTCCGGCTCGCTGGGCGGTACCATTCGCTTTGTTCAAAACGCGCCGGATCCCGGAGCCTTCGACGCCAAACTGAATGTGGGGGTCAGCGATACCTCGCATACGCATGCGCCCAACGACGAGGTCAGTGGGGTCCTGAACATTCCGCTGGCGGAAAATCTCGCTCTGCGGCTCAACGGGAGCTATTCGGAACAGGCTGGCTTCATCAATCAGCCGTTATTGTATCGGCAGAACGCCGCCGGCGTGCCGGTGCCGGCGCAGCCGGGAAATCTGTTGAGCGCACCGGTCACATACTCTGAATCAGGGACGAATCTCTATAACTATCATACGGCTCGAGTCGCCCTCTTGTGGAGGCCGATCGACACGTTACGATTGCAGCTGTCCTATCACCACCAGGAATCGTACGCAGGCGGTTATCCCTACGCATCGCCTCTTTACGGGATGCAAGCGTTGACGTCGATCGATCACCTTCGGGCAATCAGTAACGACAAAGTGGATGTCATCTCATTAACGGCAGAGGCGCAGCTCGGATTTGCGACGCTCACCTCGGACTCGTCTTGGGGGAGGCACTCGAACTCTTCGGCGGGCGATTTGACCGATTGGTATGAGAATTTCTCGTTCTATTCGTCCCTTTACGGCTCGAACCCCCGAGCCCTCATCGTGGACGACGAGGGATTCAACGACAAGATCTTGGCGGAAGAGATCCGACTGGCGTCCAAGACAGGCGGCGCGATTGATTGGGTTGCGGGAGCCTTCTACAAGGACCAAACGACCGACATCACGGAGCACGCATTCTACCCGGGGTATCTTGATTACTTTAACGCGTGTGTTCCTATTTACGGAGTCAGCTCGGGGAACGGTGTGACGCCCTCTCAGTGCGGGATCGGCGAGACGGCGTACACGCCAAACAGCGTCAATTATGTGAATGGCATCCCGATCATTAAGGATCAGGCCTACATCGGGGATTCACAGACGAGGTTCACTGACATGGCCCTCTTTGGGGAGACTACGTGGCATCCGACGGCCGCACTGGGAATTACGGGCGGCGCGAGGATATTGAAGCAAACTGTGACCCAGGCTCAACAAGTCGGGTTGCTTTTCGACGGTCCCGCCTACCTCACCAATGATTCGCTTGGGGATTCGTGGCGCCGCGCCCTCTGGAAAGTGAATATTTCCTATCATCTCGATCCGACCAATTTGGTCTATGCCACCTGGTCTCAGGGATTTCGCCGAGGCGGTGTTAATGCATTGCCACCGACAGAACCGGGAGGCTACACCACCAACCCAGCCCTTCTACATGCCCAGCCGGACAAGGCGGATAATTACGAAGTGGGTGTCAAGGGAACGGTTGCGCGTCGATTGAGGTATTCCGCGGCCGTCTACGACATCCAGTGGCACCAGGTACAGGAGGCGCAGGTTCTGACTCCACTTGGCCTCCCGGGCGCGGTCAACATCGGGAACGCCTACAGTCGCGGGTTCGAATCGGAACTCTATGCCCTATTAACGGAAAAACTGACCGCGCAGCTGGATTATACGTACGATACAACGAAGCTCACCTCGATCAACCAGGAGATCGCCGCCGGGCTCGCGGTCCCGGCACCGTCGGTGGGCGCCCCGCTCCCGGGTACGCCAAAGAACAGTGTCGCTTTGGCGGTGGAATATACGCAACCTAAAGTGTTCGGGGGAGATCTTCGGTACGCGGTCAGTGGCCACTACCAGAGCAGCTTGGTGCCGGCGTTATCCGCAACAATTCCGACGGTCGCCGGCTTTGCGATGGTCGATCTAAGACTAAGCTATCTGATCTCGCATCTGACAACTACGCTTTACGTGGACAACGTCGGAAACCAGCTCGGCATAACTTCCTATACCGACCCCGCCAGTCTGGGAAAGAATTACCAAGCGATCGTTTCCAGGCCGCGAACCGTGGGCGTGAGGATTGCTTATTCCCTCAAATAGAGAGGTTGCGGTGCTCTGCCGGACGATCCTTATTGGCCTACCTGGGGAAACGGAATGTCATCCACCGCTGCGCAGCTGCGCACGGATTATCTTCCCCGTCGCCGTCATTGGTAGCTCGGACACGAATCGGATCTTCCGAGGATACTCATGTGCCGACAGCTTGGACTTGACGAATTCCTGAAGCTCCAGTACGAGCGCCTCACTTTCTTGAAACTCGCTGCGCAGAACGATGAATGCGGTCACGATTTCGGTCCTCACGTCATCCGGCATGCCAACGACCGCAGCGAGCTGAACAGCCGGGTGTCCGAGCAGGCAGTCTTCCACTTCACCCGGTCCAATTCGATAGCCAGCGCTCGTGATTAAGTCATCGTCACGTCCAACAAACTGGACATAACCCTGCGAGTCGCATTCTCCTTGGTCGCCGGTAATCAGCCAGTCTCCAATGTATTTCTGCACCGTGGCTGTCGGGTTGTTCCAATAACCAAGAAACATGACAGGATCAGGGCGGCGCACGGCTATATGTCCTACGGTATCGACGGGCAACTGATGGCCGAGTGAGTCAAGAATGGCGACGACGTGGCCCGGCACAGGCCTCCCTATGCGGCCGGCGCGAGGCTCGGCGATTCCGGCACAGGATGAGATCGTCATATTGCACTCGGTCTGGCCGTAGAACTCATTGATGGCAACCCCAAAGGTCTTGTGCCCCCAGTCTAAGAGCTCACGTCCAAGCGATTCGCCCCCACTCGCGACACTTCGCAAGTTGAGTCGCCAACGCTCGGTAGGCTTCTCTACAGTGCGCATCATCTTGAGCGCCGTAGGTGGAAGGAAGGCGTTCCGTATCTTGTACTCATCCATGAGTTGGTAAGCCGCCTCGGGATCAAATTTGGTGAATCGATGTGAAACGACGGATACGCCGTGATGCCATGCCGGCATCAGCACATCGTATAAGCCCCCGATCCACGCCCAGTCCGCCGGCGTCCAGAACCGATCGCCGGGCTGCGGGGCGCCGTTATGGGATACCTCCACACCCGGCAAGTGGCCCAATAGAACGCGATGCGCGTGAAGAGCACCCTTCGGCGGGCCTGTCGTGCCGGACGTATAGATGATAACCGCCGGATCATCCGCCTTCGTCGGGTGAGGTTCAAAGTAGGCGCTTTGCCTTGCGAGCCCGTCTTCAAACCCGATGCAGTTTGCAGCGATACCATCAGTAACCAGCACGAACTCGAGGTCGGTTAGAAGGCTGCGAATCGAACTGATCTTCGAAGCGCCGCCGATATCCGTCACCACCGCACGTGCACCACTATCGGCAAGCCTGTACGTCAAGGCTTCTGTGCCAAAGAGACTGAATAGAGGTACTGCGATCGCGCCGAGCTTGTAGGCAGCGACATGCACTATGGCTGTCTGCGGCGACTGGGGCAGCAATACCGCGATTCGATCGCCGGATCGCAAGCCGATGCTCGCGAAGAAGTTGGCAGCCTGATTGGTTAAACGCGCGATATCTGCAAAGGTGTACTCGATCGGGTCAGAATCCGGCGGCTTATGAATTAGGGCGACCCGGCCCGGATCGTTCATCCATTTATCGCAGACATCGACCCCGATATTGAAGAATTCGGGTATCTGCCAGTGAAATGCCCGAATAACCTCCTCGTAATTTCGCTCGCCCTGCTCATTAGCTGTCATGGCTATGTCACTCGCAAACGTCAGGCGAATTGCTTCAGATACGTGTGGGCGGCAACAGCAGCGCGCTCTAGGTATCCTGCGCCGTATTGGCGCGCCGTCGCCGTCTGATGGTGCGATCCGAGCCACGCGACCACCACCAAGCGCCGCAGGAGCCTGAACGTTTCGAGTTCTTCCTCCTCCTCGCGGGGAACTGGACGCACCGTGCGGTATCCGGTAAGCCACGCCTCAATGATTGCAGCCGAGGCAGGATGGTCCTCGATAAATGTCAGTGCCGCGCCAAGGTCGTAATAGAACCACGAAAATCCACAATCATCGAAGTCGATCACTTTGGTTTCGTCGCCGTCGACGAGCAGGTTCGCGAGTCGAAGGTCGGCGTGAATGAGGCCGAATCGGCTTCGTTCGGTACCAAAGCACTCGAGTCGCCGAATAATGATGGCTTCTGCTTGCGATAACAGTGTCAACAGTTCCGGTGTCATCCCGATGCCGTTCTGCCAGCGTCCCCACGTGGGGTTGTCAGCAACCAGCATCGTTCGAACGTCCCAAGTCTGGCGAGTAAAGTCCTGAGGAGGGGTCCAGGAAATAGCATGGCTGTGAAGCGTCGCTGTCACGCGACCAAGTCGACCAAAGGAGTCCACCAAGTTGGCTTCTGCCGGCTCATCGCCACTGAGCATTTCAAATGCAGCAACACGTCTCCCTTCGGCGCCCTCGCATCCAATCTCGACGCACAGCGATCCATCGAGCGACGGCAACACCGTCGGTGTTGCCACACCAGCCTCCACTCTCAGGGCCTTCATCCACTGGAATTCCGAGAGAATCCGCTCCTTATTGTGATATCCCTGACGGTACAGGCGCAAGATGAACGGGGCGCTCTTTCCGCGTTGTTGAACTTTGAAGGTCAGATTCTCACTGTCGCCGATGAGCTGAACATCAGGCTGGTCACCGGCTCCGTACTGTTCCAGTGCCAGCGCTACGATTTCTCGCGTGGCAAAGTGACGGGGATCTGAACGCCACGTTGAAGACATTGACGCGCCCAATTTATTTACGATCTGAAGATGTTGGCTTGGCGTGGATGCTAGAGGGTGTGTCAGATACCCGCTTGACATGTGATTCGTCGACTCTTGACACGCCGGGCGCGCTTAGGGCCGGCTCAACTGCGCATGTAAGTACGGGTGGTTCCGCCGTGCCCATAACGCGAATATGAATCCCACAGCGAAGGCGACCACGGGGGTCCATGGAAGTAGCGACATGCCCGGTAGGGTCGTGCCGCTCAGAAAAGCGAAGTCATGAATGGCGAAACAGGCCGCGGCGCCCAAGCCGAGCGCGGCCAACCCCGGGGCCACTCCGGTTTTCCACCAATGGAGGGTTCGCCGACGAAGAAAGTAGAACACGACTGCGACAGCTGCCAGGGCTTGCAACAGAAGGATACCGATCGTACCGAGTGCAGTCGTTATAGATCCTAATCCGACAATGGGAGGTACGCCTGCCAGTCCCAGTATCAGCGCCGGAACGACAGTCATCACAGAAGTCGCAAGACTTGCAATATGCGGAGATTGGTGCGATGTGTGCACAGCGCCTAGCCGTGCCGGAAAACACCGTTGGCGGCCCAGAGAGAATAGGTAGCGAGTTGCCGCGTTGTGTAGCGCCAGCGTTGTAATTAATTGGCTCGTAGTCATGAACACTTCGAGCAAGTGTGTGCCCACGCGGCCCACCACCAGCGTGTTGAGCCGAAAATACAGCAATGCCGGGTCCTGCAAAGCCAGGGGACGTATGTTCGCCACGCCCACGAGTCCAATGGTTAGCCACGTCGTCGCAATATAGAAGGCTCCGAGTGTTCCGACAGCCGCGTATAACGCGATCGGCACACTGCGTGTGGGCGCCGTTACTTCCTCGCTGTATATGGCCGCGGATTCAAACCCGATGTAGCAGAGGAAGGCGAACATCAACCCAATACTGACCGATCCTCCGTGGACCACAGATCGGTCAAAGATCATGGGCGTAAACGCCGCAAATCCTTTGTGAATCAGAATTGCGGCATCGAACACGAACAGGAGTCCAAACTCGAAGGTGAGTAGGACGATGATCACGCGCGTGCTCACGTCGAGCTGGCGATATCCGAGCACGCCTATAGTGACACCCGATAGAGCCATCCACCAAACCCATGACAGATCGAAACCGGTAATGTCGCGCACCATGATCTGGATGAAGTAGCCCGTGTAGGCGTAGCACCCCAGGTCAAAGATCAGGTACGCAACGACAGCCACAAACGCCGCTCCGAGTCCCCAGGCAGGCCCGAGGCCGCGCGCCACGTAAGTGTACAACGCGCCTCCGCCGGTGACGTGCCGACTGATCTCGGCGTATCCGACCGAGAAAAGCAGGAGCACTACCGTCGAGGCAACGAAGGTAAAGGGAGCAGCTGCGCCGGTACCAAAAGCAAACAAGAGCGGGACCGTGCCAAGCAAGCATGAAAGCGGCGCTGCGGCCGCGATGACCAGCGCGACCAGTTTGGCCGGGCCGAGCGTGCGAGCTAGGTCTTGCAAGTCCGAGTTACTTTTCTAGCGGGTTCAGGCACGTGCTGCGGCGGATATCCTTGATTTCTCGGCGCGTGATGCGCAGACGATACGAAATCGTCTCACACCATATCTAAATGCTTATTGACATTTCGCCATCGATAAGTTGATACGTCGCGCAGAAGCAGCGTGCTCAAGCTTTCACGGAGTAGAATTATTATAGTTCATTCTGACTCAGGAGGCCGCTGATATGGATCCCAAGAAACTGGAGGAGTTGCGGCGCAAATATGGTCCGGCTGGCGAGGGGGAAATTTTCGATCCGTTCTTCAGATCCGTCGCCGAGGCCGGGGAATTTGAGCCGGGCTCGGGGTCGCACCCATTGCCGTACGGAGGGATTCGCACTTTACTCGACGCCCCCTTGAGTCGCGGGCCCGAAGGTCTGGACGTCGCGTTGGTGGGCGTTCCGATGGACCTTGGCGTTACCAATCGAGCGGGGGCCCGGCATGGGCCGCGGGCCATAAGGGGAGTGGAGCGCATCGGTCCTTATGAACCCGCACTGAAGTGCGTCCCAGCGAGGATGTTGAAATACGGGGACATCGGCGATGTTCCCTTTCGCAGTCGGTTTAGCTTGGAGGAGTGCCATCGCGATATTGAGCAGCACTTCAATTTGATTCGGTCCGCAGGTGCATTGCCCCTGGCCGTCGGGGGTGACCATTCAATAACGGCGCCCATCCTGCGCGCGCTCGGTCGGGGTAAGCCGGTCGGACTCGTACACATCGATGCTCATGCGGACACCATGGGTGTCTACGAAGGGTCTAAATTTCATCATGGCGGCCCGTTTCGAACTGCGGTGTTAGATGGCGTGCTAGACCCGACGCGAACCATCCAAATCGGCATGCGAGGGACTGCGGATTTCCTGTGGGAGTTCTCCTACGAGTCTGGAATGACCGTCGTGCCTGCGGACGAGATCGACCGTCGAGGGATCGACTGGGTGATTCGGCGTGCTTTGGAGGTCGTCGGAGAACAGCCAACCTATGTCTCTTTCGATGTGGATGCGCTCGACCCGGTATTTGCGCCTGGAACCGGCACACCCGAAGTCGGTGGATTGACCACGCGGGAAGCGCTGGCGATTCTACGGGGTCTGAATGGAATTAATATGATCGGCGGTGACGTGGTCGAGGTGGCTCCCATGTACGACCCGACCACCAATACGGCCCATGCAGGTGCGCAAATCCTTTTCCAACTTCTCTGCTTGGCGGCAACTTCACATACACGCCGACGGAAGGCTCTGCCGGAGTCGATGTGATGCAATCAATTCTCAAAATTAATGCATTTGATAGCAACCATAGCAGCGTCAGTGACGCCAGCATTCTCGAATTGATCAAGCGCCGCGAGCGTTCGTTTGGCGCAGACGCCCCACTTTTCTACGCGAATCCCCTTCACGTTGTGCGCGGCCAAGGCGTGTGGCTGTACGATAGCGATGGACGGCCCTTCCTAGACGCTTATAACAACGTCCCCCATGTCGGACACTGCAATCCTGACGTGGTTGAAGCCGTCGCTCGTCAGGCTGCCACGCTCAACACCCATACTCGATACCTTAGCGAGCAGTCCTACGCGTACGCCGAGCAGCTTCTGGAGACCTTTCCCGCTCCACTCTCCAAGCTTTCGCTGACTTGTACGGGTACGGAAAGCGTCGATCTCGCCATGCGCATGGCCTATAAATACACGGGCGGTACGGGCTTCATCGTCACGCGCTTCGCCTATCACGGCAACAGCGTCGCGGTCTCGAGTATTTCTCCCTCCGTGGGATTGGCAGTACCCGTAGGGCGTGATGTGCGCCTCGTCGCGGCACCAGACAGTTACCGACATCCTCAGCCCAGCATTGCAGGACGCTTGGCTGAGCAGGTATCCGCCGCGATCGATGATTTGGAGCAACACGGGGTGAAACTCGCCGCGATGATTATAGACTCCATCTTCTCAAGCGACGGCGTATATACGGATCCTCCGGGATTTCTGCAGTCCGCCGCTGCGCGCGTGCGAATGGCCGGGGGCCTTGTTATCGCCGACGAGGTGCAGCCCGGATTTGGCAGAACAGGCACTCATATGTGGGGCTTTCAAAGGCATGCGCTGATCCCGGACATCGTGGTCATGGGCAAACCTATGGGCAACGGCATTCCCATCGGGGGTGTTGTAACCACACCCGAGATTCTGAAGGCATTCGCCGGGTCTGCGGGGTATTTCAATACTTTTGGCGGCAACGGCGTGAGTTGCGCGGCGGGACACGCCGTCCTAAACGTGCTGCGAAGGGATAACCTTTTGCAAAACGCCACTGATGTGGGTGGTTATCTGAAAAGACAGCTTCAAGCGGTCGCAGGTGTACATGAGTGCATAGGGGACGTGCGCGGAGCCGGTCTGTACTTGAGCGTCGAATTTGTGACGCAACGCGATACACGCGAACCAGATGCTCCTAAAGCTGCGGCGGTAATCAATGCGCTGCGGAACCGCGGTGTCCTGGTCGGCGGAACGGGGGCACACGCGAACATGCTCAAGATACGTCCGCCACTGGTATTTTCACGCGAGAATGCGGATCTGTTGGTATTGGCGCTCGATGACATTCTTCGCACCGGCGGTGAATGATGTCATGGTCGATCCGATCACCGACCGTCTAGTCCTCGAAGCAGCGACCCGGCATCATCCTTCTCCCACGACAAGCACGAGCGTGACGTTCTCGGCGACCTGATCACCCACGGCCACGGTGAACTCCTCGACGGTGCCGTCGAACGGCGTGATCAGCGCGTGTTCCATCTTCATCGCCTCGAGCGCGAGCAAACTCTGTCCCTTGGTCACCTGGGTGAGTAGGCCGGCGGACGCCACCGGCCTCTCATAGGTAGGGTCGAGGACTGGGTGCGACGAGAGTCGCTAGGAGGTGTTCTTAGTGGCGCGAAGCCACGACGATGATTGTCGGCCTGCTTGACTGTAAGTGAGGCGGAGCCGACCTGATGTTCAGCCATCAGTAGCCTATGGGTTATGGCGGTTTCCGTAAGGGGCCGTCTAAAGCGCCCCGACAATGTGCCCCCTGCGTATGCAGCAGACTCGATCCGCGAGGAACGATTCTGGACTCTGCCAGCTATAGGCGGATAGGGAGCTAGGCTCGGTGGTCGGGTGAACATAGGTGAACTGCCGCAACTACCGTCACGACTGACAGGCGAAAATAGCTTTATGCGCCTGAGCCAAAATGGCAAGCGGTCGGATGTCCTGCCCCAGTTGCGGGACACGCTGACTTGGAACCGCCGGTACAGAGGTAGCACCCACCCCACCGTGTCATCGTTGTGGAACTCGGTAAACCCGTTGTCTTCGCGCCCGGATGGGCCGGTCGCGTAAGCACCTCGCAAGGTGTGTGAATAAACAGCGGGCAAAGGATCGCGGAGCAAGCAAATGCCAGGCTGTAATGGTCTGGATAGGAGACAACGTGCTCCACCCGAAAGGGGCGCTGACTTCCGTGTGGTGTGGAATGGCGAGAGCGTATGCCGAATCCCCTCGGCAGGAGGCAAGCAAGTTATGAGATCCGTGAACACGGATTCTGCGGCCTCCCTCGGCGGTGGCGCATGGGATCAAGTCGATTGGCCCATCGTACACTGTCGGGTGAAGGGACTGCAGACTCGTATCGCCAAGGCAACTCGTGATCAGGACTGGCGTCGGGTGAAAGCCCTGCAACGGTTTCTGGTCAACTCGTACTCGGCCAAGGCACTGGCCGTCAAGCGAGTGTCGGAAAACGATGGCAAGCGAACACCGGGTGTGGATGGCGAGATTTGGTCCACCCCGGAAGCCAAATGGCGCGCCATCCAGCGGTTGGACAGTCGCGGTCTTCGACCGCAGCCGCTGCGCCGGGTGTACATCCCCAAGCGCGGCAGCACAACGAAGAAGCGCCCACTGGGAATCCCCGTCATGATTGACCGAGCTCAGCAGGCTCTGCATTTGCAGGGCTTGGAGCCGGTCGCGGAAACACAAGCCGATCCCCACTCCTACGGTTTCCGTCGGAATCGGGGCACGCAGGATGCTATCGCGCGCGTGTTTAATCTTCTGTCTCAGAAGACTTCTACGTCATGGATTCTCGAAGGCGACATTAGAGGCTGTTTCGACAACTTCGGCCATGGATGGTTGGAAAGCCATATCCCGATGGACACGAAAGTTCTATCGGGCTGGCTCAAAGCTGGATATGTGGAATCCGGGAAGCTCTTCCCGACGGAGGCAGGCACCCCGCAAGGGGGTATCGCCTCGCCGACGATCGCAAACATCGCACTGGACGGTTTGGAGATGGTGCTGACTGAACGATTTGGTTCAACAGCAAAATCTATAAATCAGTTCCGCGTGCGGTTGGTGAGATATGCGGATGACTTCATCATTACCGGCAACTCGAAAGAATTGCTGGAGCAGGAGGTCAAACCGTGCGTCGAGGCATTCCTCGCCGCACGGGGTCTCGAGCTATCACAGGAGAAGACCAAAATCACGCACATCTCGGAGGGCTTCGACTTTCTCGGACAAAATGTACGTAAATACGACGGCAAGCTTTTAATCAAACCGTCGGCCAAGAACGTGAAAGCGTTCTTGGATAAAATCCGAGAGACCATCAGGGCAAACCGCTCGGCGAAACAGGACACCCTGATTGATTCGCTCAACCCCATGATCAGAGGTTGGGCCAATTACCATCGGCACGTCGTCGCAAAGAGGACGTACACGGCGGTGGATACCCACATTTGGCAGGCGCTTTGGCGCTGGGCGCGGCGTAGACACCCGAATAAATCGTGCGGTTGGGTCCGGCGGAAATACTTCCGGTCTCTTGATCACCGTCACTGGTTGTTTGCGGCCGCGATCCGAGGGTACAACGGTGAACCGAGAATACTGTCGCTCCTTTCAGCAACAGACACTCGGATCGCCCGGCACGTCAGGGTTAAATCGGACGCTAACCCATTCGATCCGGTTTGGGACTCTTACTTCGCGGAGCGGAAGCGCTCGCGGATGTTGCAGCGGTTGCAAGACCGCAGCTTCCCCAAACGACTCTGGCAGCAGCAAGAAGGAAAATGTCCGGTATGCGGCCAACTCATCGACGATGAGGATCAGTGGCTGATCCGGCCAGCTGTTCCAATCAAGGCAGGCGGTACTCGCTCCCTCGCCAACTTGAAAATACTGCACTCTACCTGTCAACGTCGATTCCGAATCGCCAACGGTAAATTCTCCGCGAGCGATGACCGAGTGCCGGCTCCTTGACCGAGGGGCTTGATCCATGCTTGAGCCGGATGCGGGGCTAACTCGCCAGTCCGGTTCTTAGAGGGGCGCAGGTCAGCAATGGCCTGCGCCTACTCGACCGCGTCCGTGTAGGTTGAAGTTTGTGTTCGCGGCGTAATCTCCGGTACCCTATACAGTCCCCGAACCTGGCCAATACTGTATAACCCGACCCCGAAGACGAGAGTAGGTGCAGGATTTCCCGTAATGGACCCAGCTGATTTCGCGTAATTGGACCCACGTTGCATGGGTCACCGGCGCAGCCGAGATCGGAGGTTTACGCGTCTTTTTTCTTGCTGGCAAGTTTTCGCGCTTTGACGCCGCGATAACTCTCGCCAGTGATGTGGATGGTGAGAGCCGCGTGCTCGAGCCGATCACGGATGGCATCGGCAATGACGGGATCGCCGAACACGGCAGAGAACCCCTAAATTCGAACGAGTGATATCTACGATCAAGGTGATGGAGCCGACCCATCCCTTGTTTGGAAAGACGCTTAAGCTGCTGTCTGAGCGATGCAGCCGTGGCAAGGCATTCATTGCAGTCGGATTGGAAGACGGTCGCCGACGTCTGATATTGAGATCGGCAACCGATCTGGATTCAACAAAGCGTCATAGTAGATTGGTACCATTCGTGTCGGCGCGATCCCTGCTTCCGTTGGCGCGGCACATTCAAAGCTGCCTGACGGGTCTCAACATGGAGGCATCGCATGAGGGCAGACCATCGTCCCGAACTGATTCGTCGAAGCTCAAGTCACGCACTCAACCATCGACCGCCTCCGCAGCCGCGGAGAGCATTGCCACCGGAAGCCCTCAGTCGGCTCGCTCAGCAGATCGCAGCGATTCTGCAGCGTATTCGCGCAGAGGGCCGAGGTCGTGCTGATCACGTCCGCAGAGGGCGCTGAACGCGTTACGACGGCCGTAATGTCCAGAAACGGAGTCGACGCTGGTCAAGCTGCTTCGCGATGATAGTAACTGAGCATTCCGCCGAGTCGCTGGCGCCGTTTGACTCGGGCGAGAGGTTCGTCAACGGCGCAGAGCGGCCGCAGCAGGCAGTTTTCTAGCCCTTGATGATTGCGCTCGTCATGATAGTGGGTCATAAACTGTGTGATGGCGTGCTGAAGCGATGCCGGTCCGAAGAAGATCATCCGATTCAGACATTCTTCCTTTATGGAACGAACAAATCGCTGCGCGAACGCGTTCAAGTTAGGTGATCTTGGCGGCAGTCGAACGACGTGGATGCCGCCCTGGACGAGCACGTTACGAAATCCGTCCGAGTATTTCGCGTCACGGTCGAGAATCAGATACCGCGTGCCGCGAAGGAAGCCATCGTCCACGTCGGTGATGTTGCGCGCGATCTGCGTCATCCATGAGTTGTCAGGATGAGGAGTAATGCCGGCGACGTGTACGGATCGGGAGGCGATGTCGATAAAGAACAGGATGTACTGCGTGATGAGACCCCTCATCGTGCAGACCTCGACGCTTAGGAAGTCGGTCGCCGTCAGACACTCCCAGTGAGCCTTCAGAAACGTCGACCATCGGGTGTGTGCGTCTCTCTCGGGAGCGGGCTCAATCCCGTTGTCTCTGAGGATATTGGCGATGGTGCCTCGTGCAACCTGATGTCCCAGGTTGGCCAATGCGCCTCGGATTCGCGTGTACCCCCAAGAGGGGTTTTCAAGCGCCATGCGAAGAATGAGATCGACGATCGTTTTCATGACGCGCGGTCGGCCTG
>PKXS01000028.1 GCA_003132425.1 Gammaproteobacteria bacterium
ACCGCGTAGGCATTCGAACGGCGCACTTGGTGTTCGGCAATCGGCTCGCCGGGTTCTACCAACTCATCGCCCGTGGAGAGGACCATGAAGGCGGGTTCGGCGCTGACCTGGAGCCGCGCCAGACCCGCGGAGGCGGCCACCGCGATTTCCGGGGCGCCGAGCAACCCACCGCTCTTCAGCATGAGTTTCCCCGAGGGACCGTCCGCAGCGCGCCGTTGCACATTTCGATACGGGGAGTCGTTGACCTCCCCGGTCAAGGTGACCACCTCATGGACGCGCGAGTACTGCTCGAGGGGAATGACCACATCGGTGCCGTGCGGCAATATGGCGCCGGTCATGACTTCGATGGCGTGCTCGCCGGTGAGGGTCAAGGGCGCCGCGCCGGCTGCTTGAGTTCCCTGAATGGCGTAGCGCCGAATGCCGCGTTGCAGCGCCCGGCTGTCGACGGCGATGCCATCCATGCAAACCCGGTCGAACGGGGGATTGTCCCGTTCGGCATAGACTTCCTGGCGTAGAACCCGCCCCACGCACTGCGATAAAGGGCGTGATTCGGCCGATAAACACCGCATATGAAGCCGAATGGCCTCGTCAGCCGATTCTGGACTGATCGGTGTCCCAGAGCCCATTGGTCTCTCCACGATATGACCCGACGGTTCGGAAGGACCCGCTGATGTATTATATATGACCTCAAGGTACTGGAGAGCGAGCTGTGAATGAGACGGTAATTCCTATTACGAAGCTGGGCGCCAGCAAGCAGCGAAAGCGCGAGGCACCCAAAGGTCGAATCGTCGATCCGGCCGCTTTGGCCGAGGTCCAAGCGTTGGTTGGCAGCCAACCGCTGCGTCATGATCTGCTCATCGAGTACCTGCATCTAATCAACGATCGCTACAAGCAACTGTCGGCGCCGCATCTTGCGGCTTTGGCACGGCTACTCGGGCTCGCGCAGACCGAAGTGTATGAAGTGGCGACCTTTTATCATCACTTCGACGTCGTGAAGGAGGGCCGGGACGGTACCGTATCCTCGCCGGCGGCGCTCACGGTGCGGGTTTGCGATGGCCTGAGCTGCGAAATGGCCGGCGCCAGAAAACTCCTGGAGCGGTTGCCGGAGCTGCTCGGCACCAAGGTGCGAGTGATTGCGGCTCCGTGCGTGGGTCGCTGCGAGCAGGCGCCCGTTGCCGTGGTGCATCAAAAGCACATCGCGCACGCCACGCTCGAGAGCGTGCGCAAGGCCGCCAATGCCGGCGATACGCAGGACACGGTGGGCGAATATATCGATTTCGACCAGTATAAAAGAGAGGGCGGCTACAACACGCTGCGCGACTGCATCGAACACAGGCGTGACGTCGAGAGCGTCATCAAGACGATGGAAGACTCAGGGCTTCGCGGCCTAGGGGGCGCCGGCTTTCCGGCCGGCCGCAAATGGCGAATTGTGCGCGGCGAAGCGGCGCCGCGGCTGATGGCGGTGAACATTGACGAAGGCGAACCCGGCACATTCAAGGATCGGGTGTACTTGGAGCGCGACCCGCATCGCTTTCTCGAGGGTATGCTGATTGCCGCATGGGCCGTCGGCATTTCGGCCATCTATATCTATCTGCGCGACGAATACCACGGCTGCCGCGCGTTGCTCGAGGCGGAACTCGCGAAGATCAAGGAAAATCCGCCTGCGCCATTGCCCAAAATCGAGCTGCGGCGCGGCGCGGGCGCCTACATCTGCGGCGAAGAGTCGGCGATGATCGAATCCATCGAAGGCAAGCGTGGCATGCCGCGCCTACGTCCGCCGTATGTCGCACAGGTCGGGCTTTTCGGCCGGCCCACGTTGGAACATAACTTCGAAACTCTGTATTGGGTGCGGGAGCTGCTCGAAAAAGGCGCGGCCGCCTTTGCCGCGCATGGGCGGCATGGACGCAAGGGCCTGCGCAGTTTTTCCGTTTCCGGTCGCGTGAAGGAGCCGGGCGTCAAATTAGCGCCCGCGGGCATCACCATCCGCGAGCTGATCGATGAGTTTTGCGGCGGCATGCAGCAGGGCCACACCTTTTATGGGTACCTGCCAGGCGGCGCCTCGGGAGGCATACTGCCGGCCACCATGGGCGACATCCCCCTGGACTTCGATACCTTGCAGCCGCATGGCTGCTTCATCGGGTCCGCCGCGGTGATCGTGCTCTCCAATCACGACACGGCAAAAGCAGCAGCGCGCAACATGATGCGATTTTTCGAACATGAATCCTGCGGACAGTGCACACCGTGCCGAGTGGGCACTGCCAAGGCCAACACTCTCATTGCGGGCGAGCAATGGGACGCACCGCTCCTGGCGGAACTGTCGCAAGTGATGCGCGACGCATCGATCTGCGGATTGGGGCAAGCCGCGCCCAATCCGGTGGATTGCGTCATCAAATTCTTTCCGAACGAAGTGACCTAGGAACTCGACATGAACGCCATCACTCGAATCGAGCGCGCCGAGGCCGATGCCTCGACCGTCACGTTCCTACTGGACGGCCGCGAGGTCACCGCGCGCCACACCGATACCCTCCTCGAGATCGCAGATCGCGAGGGCGTGCAGATCCCGCGTCTGTGCTACATGGCAGGCATGGACGCGGTCGGCAACTGCCGCTCGTGCATGGTGGAGATCAAGGGCGAACGCGTGCTGGCCGCCTCTTGCTGCCGCAGTCCGGCGAAGGGCATGGAGGTCACGACGACGAGCGAGCGCGTCCTCAAATCGCAGCAACTGGTCATAGAATTGCTGCAATCGGACATGCCGGAGCGCGAATACACGCTGCACAATGAAGTCGATGAGTGGGCGGTCAAGCTAAAAGTCGGCAAGCCGCGCTTTGCGCCGCGGCCGGCAGTCATGCCGGACTATTCGCACGCGGCGATCGCCGTCAATCTCGATGCCTGCATCCAATGCACGCGTTGCGTGCGCGCTTGCCGCGATGAACAGGTGAATGATGTGATCGGGCTCGCCGCGCGCGGCCAGCACGCGAAGATTGTTTTCGATATGGACGACCCGATGGGCGCATCCACTTGTGTCGGTTGCGGAGAGTGCGTACAAGCCTGCCCGACCGGCGCCCTCATGCCGGCGCGCGAGGTCGCGCTGTCCAAACCCGACAGGTCGGTCAATTCGCTCTGCCCGTATTGCGGTGTGGGTTGTCAGCTCACCTATCACGTCAAAGACGATCGGATCTTGTACGTCGAGGGGCGTGACGGTCCTGCGAATCACTCGCGCCTGTGCGTCAAAGGCCGGTATGGCTACGACTATTCGCGGCATCCGCAACGGCTCACCGTGCCCTTGATCCGGCGCGCCGATGCACCCAAACGCGGCGACTTCGTCATGGATCCCAACAACGCCATGCAGGTGTTCCGCGAGGCGACGTGGGACGAGGCACTCGATCTGGCGGGAAGCGCGCTCGTCAAAATACGCGACACGCACGGCAAGAAGTCCTTGGCCGGCTTCGGCTCAGCCAAGGGCAGCAATGAAGAGGCGTATCTATTCCAGAAATTGGTTCGCACGGGCTTCGGCAGCAACAACGTCGATCACTGCACGCGCCTTTGCCATGCCTCAAGCGTCGCCGCGCTATTGGAGGGCATCGGCTCCGGCGCCGTCAGCAATCCGGTCATGGATGTCACCAAGGCGAGCGTCGTCATCCTGATCGGCGCCAATCCCACCGTGAACCATCCTGTCGCGGCGAGCTTTCTTAAGAACGCGATGCGCAGCGGCACCAAGCTCATCGTCATGGATCCGCGGCGCAGCGAGTTGGCTCGCATCGCCTATCGTTACTTGCAATTCGAACCCGACACGGACGTCGCGCTCCTGAACGCGATGATGCACGTCATTATTGAAGAAAATCTGGTCGATCCAAAATTCATCGCCGACCGCACTTTCGGTTATGCGGAATTGGTGAAGAATGTCGCGGGCTACAGCCCTGATCTCATGGCGCCGATTTGCGGCGTGTCCGCCGATACGATCCGCGAAGTGGCGCGCCTGTATGCCAGCAGCGCGGCTTCGATGATTCTGTGGGGCATGGGAATCAGTCAGCATATTCACGGTACCGACAACGCGCGCTGCTTGATCGCGCTGTCGCTCATGACGGGACAGATTGGCCGGCCGGGCACCGGTCTGCATCCCTTGCGCGGGCAGAACAACGTCCAGGGGGCCTCCGATGCCGGATTGATTCCCATGATGTACCCGGATTATCAGCTGGTCGACAACAAGGATGCGCGAGCACGCTTCGCCAAGGCCTGGGGAATCCCGGCGGCGCAGCTCGATGACAAGCCGGGCTTGACCGTCGTGGAGGTCATCAAGGGAATCCTCGCCGGCAACGTCAAGGGTATGTACATCATGGGCGAGAACCCCGCGATGAGCGATCCGGATGCAGATCATGCACGCGCGGCGCTCGCCAAATTGGACATGCTCGTGGTGCAGGACATTTTCTTGACCGAAACCGGATATCTCGCCGATGTCATCCTGCCCGCGTCCTCGTTCGCGGAGAAGACCGGTACCTTTACCAATACGGATCGCTTCGTGCAGTTGGGACGTCAAGCGCTGAACCCGCCGGGAAAGGCGCGTCAGGATCTGAAAATCATCATCGATCTGGCCAACCGGATGGGCTTATCCTGGTCCTACGGCGAGGGCGAATCGGCCGTAGCGGCCGTGTTCGATGAAATGCGCCGAACCATGCCGAGCATCGGCGGCATCACGTGGCAGCGGCTGCAGGCCGAGGACAGCGTCACCTACCCCTGCATGAAAGAAGGGGATCCGGGCGACTCCGTCGTGTTCATCGATACTTTCCCGACCCCGACCGGAAAAGCGCGCTTCGTTCCGGCCGACATCATCCCGGCCAATGAAAGACCGGACACCGACTATCCGCTGGTGCTGATCACCGGCCGGCAATTGGAGCACTGGCATACGGGCAGCATGACGCGCCGCTCCGGCGTGTTGGACGCAATCGAGCCGGACCCGGTCGCGCTGCTGCATCCTTTGGATCTTGCGGCCCTCGGCGCTAAACCGGGCGATTTGATCACGATCCAATCGCGCCGCGGCAAGGTGAGCCTGTACGCCCGCGCCGATGAGAGCTCGCCGCATGGGTCGGTATTTGTCGCCTTTTGTTTCTACGAAGCGGCGATCAACAAGCTCACCAATTCTGCTCTGGATCCGTTCGCCAAGATTCCGGAATTCAAGTACTGCGCCGTGCGCGTCACGACGGGCGGCACGGCGCCGGTGCAGGCGGGCTACGGCGGCGGCCGGATTCTAGCGGACGAGAACGCCGCAGTGGAGAGTTGACCGGCGCGGAAGCTCAAGCGCTAGTGCTGCGGCTCTTGCCCTTGCTCGAGTTCGATCAACGTGTTGAAGTTCGCAAACGCGGCGACATCTTGGAATACCACGCGTGCGCCGCGCAGATCCCGGGCCCAAAGTCCGGTTTTGCGTTGCCCGCTTTGGATGAACGCGTGCAAGCTGTCTTGGAGCGAGGCTTTCATCAAGCAGAACACCGGCTGGGGATAAAGTTCATCTGCCTCGGACGTGTAAGCGGTGGCGATATCACCGTCGATTGCCGAAAGTTCGCGTGCCAGGCGCATGGCCAAGTCGTCGGGAAAGTAGGGCGTATCGCATGGCACGGTCACAAGGTACGGCGTTTCGCAATGCTTGAGCCCCGCGAGCATGCCTGCCAGGGGCCCCGAAAAATCAGCTACTTCATCGCTGCACACCGGTACTCCCATGGCGCGATACGCGTCAAGATTGCGATTGGCGTTGATCATCATGCGCCCGACCTGCGGCGCCAAGCGCCGCAAGGCATGCTGCGCGAGCGGGACGCCATGAAAAATCTGCAGACCCTTATCGACGCCGCCCATGCGGCTGCCGCGCCCGCCGGCGAGAACGAGTCCCGTAATATCCGCGCTGTCGATTGCCATGCTGCGAGCATCGTATCGAACGCAAGAGGCCGGCACCATGGGAATTCGTAACCCCGATGCTCTGGTGCTCGGCCCTCACGCGCGCGCCCTCTCGCCCGTGAAGAATGCGCCGAATCTCAGCCGCGCGGCTGCCGAGCTGCTGCGCGAAATCGAAGTGGTCGATGAACGCGGCGGCAAGCGCCACATCCGCGTGCCGAATGAACGGCCGCTGACGGTCTTGGTCGATGATCGCGAGTTGGTGACGCTCATGACGCTCGGCGCGGCGCCGGAGTGGCTGGTGCTCGGGTACCTGCGAAATCAACGCTTGTTGAACTCGGTCGACACCCTTGAATCCATCGCGGTGGACTGGCAGACGCATACGGCGCTAGTGAAATCCCGTCAGGAGCTCCTCGCGCCCGACACAGCCAGCCGCGCATCCGCCGCCAGCGGCTGCGCGCTCGGCACGGTGTTCGGCGATCTCATGACCCAAATGCAAGGCATCGTGCTGCCGCCCATTGCCGTGGCGCGCATATCGCGCAGCGTGTTGTTGAACGTATTGGCGAGCATGCGCGTTCACGATGATATTCATCGAGCTGCCGGGTCGGTTCACAGCTGCGCGCTGTTTCAGGCTGCCGAACTGTGGGCCGGCGTCGAGGACGTGAGCCGCCACAACGGCGTCGATACGATCACCGGGTGGATGGCGCTCCATGGGGTGAGCGGCGCCGATAAGATTCTCTTCACTACCGGACGTCTTACCGGCGAGATGGTGATGAAAGCCGCGTTCAATGGCATCCCTATCTTGGTCACGCGCAACGGCGTGACCGCGATGGGCTGCGACTTGGCACTGCGCCTCGGCATGACTGTGTTTGGGCGTGCCGCCAATCGCCGCTACGCCTGCTACACCGGCGCGCAGCGGTTCGACTCCGACTCGTAATTGGCGAGCGCTTCCCGCGCATTTTGCGGCGCACTTATGCGCGCGCGTACATATCGTTGCGATGCGGCAATCGTGCTAGTTTGCCTTATTCATGGGGTCCATCGCGCAGTGCCCCATCGGACGGTGTATTGAAACAGGGAAAATCATTTGATGATAAGAGCGGCGTATTTTATTGCACTGGCTTGTCTTGCTGCATCTCTCGAGAGCCCCGCTTCGGCGGACGATTCCACTCCAACGACGACAACGCCGACGGCCTCGACAACGCCGCCAACCTCGACAACATCGCCAACCCCGCCGCGGCCGGCCAAGCCGACGCTGCCGGGCGTCACGGTCGTGGGCGTGTTGCCGCACGATGATTATCGGGTCGCTACCGTCGGCTCCATCGGCCCGCTTGGCTCCACGACGCTTCTGGATATTCCGTATTCCGTTAGCGTGCTGCCGCTCGATCTGATCAAAAACTCGCAAGCGGTCAATTTCAAGGACGTGTCCAAATACCTGCCGCTGGTGGGCTACCAAGAACAACAAGGACCGGACATTCTGCGGCCGCAGACACGCGGGCTACAGGGCGGCAACTTTCAGAATACACGATTGGATGGCATGACCATGTTCATCACCGTCGCGATGGCGATGGAACAATTTCAACAGATTGAAGTGGTGAATGGTTTGTCGGCATCGCTGTATGGCCCCGCGAATCCCTCCGGCATGTTCAATTTCGTTTCAAAGCGGCCTACCGGCGACGATATTCGTGAAGTCAGCGTGACCTACAACAGCGATTCCATCGGTACGGGGCATGTGGATATGAGCGGCCGGTTTGACAAGAACGGCGTGGTGAAATACCGGTTCAACGGTGTCTTCGGAGAAGGCACAGGCTACGTCGATGACAGCCACCAGAAGCGCGAGCTCGGCGACTTAGGGATCGACGTACAGCCCTGGGAAAGCACCGTGCTGGAACTTAATTTCTCCGACTACCGGCTCACCGATACCGGTTATCCGGGATGGTTCACCTACAACGAGAAAATCAACTTGCCATCCACGCCGAATCCAACGTGGGTGGGATACGACCAGGATTACCTCGGCACCGATTTGAGGACCGAGATCTCCGTCGGCCGCCTGAAGCACGAGTTCAGTCCGAATTGGCACCTCGTGGTCGGCGCGTTGAATCAGGATGCGACGCGCAACATCAACACTCAGGTCAATAATCTGACTTCCAGCGCAGGTGCCTATACGTCCTCGATGGGCTCGGCGTTCGCGCCGCGGTTCGTCATTACCAGCGATACCGGCTATCTTGACGGGAACTTCGAGACCTTCGGCATTGCGCACGACTTGACCATCGGTACCGCGGGCTATCGAGCCTCCTCGTATTCATTGATCAATACGCCGACGGCGGCGCGCCTGTTGCTGGGCTCGGCGACTATCGATTCGCCGTTGCAGTATCCGTATCCGGCTGCCGGGGTGGTGGACTCGAACGCGAATTTCGACTCCTCGGATACCTATCAGCAGGGCATCAACGTGGGAGATATGCTGCGCTTCAGCGATTACTGGGCCGTACGTGCGGGGGTGAGTCAGGACTGGTTTCACGTCAATAACTTCAACAACAAAGGGGCGCACACCACGGAATACTCCAATGAGGGCGCGAGTCCCACGGGGAGCCTCATCTTCAAGCCCGCCGGCAACATGACCACCTATTTCACCTATGCGAGCAGCCTGCAGGCCGGCGATCTAGCGCCCAGCGGAACCATCAATGCGGGCGAGAGTTTGGCGCCGTATCGCAGCACCGAGTACGAGCTTGGCTACAAGGTCAGATTGGCCACGATCGACTTCACGGCTGCGCTGTTTCGTATCGAGCGGCCCTTCGCCAACATCGATCCGACCGACAATGAGTTCAAGATCACCGGCGATCAGATCAACAAGGGATTGGAATTGTCCGCCGTCGGAGAGATCTATAGCGGGCTGACGGTATATGGCGGCGTGACGTTGCTCGATGCGCGGCTCGAGGACACGCCGCTTCCGACAACCGATGACAAGATTTACGTCGGCGCGCCCAAAGTGAAGGGCAATACCTTATTCGAGTATCAGATTCCGGCGGTGCCCGGCCTGGTCGCCATGTTCAATTACCAGTTCTCGGGTCCGCGTCCTGGAAACGACACTAATTCGTTCTTTGTAGCGGGCTACAATTTGTTTGATCTCGCCGCGCGCTATACGTCGCGCGTCGCGAGCCTGCCGGTAACCTGGCGGCTGAGCGTGGACAATATCGCCGACCGGCGCTATTGGTCGACGATCGGTCCAAGCAATTTAACGGGCGCGAATACGGGCAATCTGCTGGCGCATTTTGGCTCCCCGCGCACCATACTGGCTTCCGCCAGCGTCAACTTCTGATCTCACCGGCCGACGTGCGTGAGGCCCGCAATGAAATGCAGCGACTATGATCAACAAGGAGTGCGCCGATGATGCGCATCTTTTACGGCCTGATCATCTCATGTCTAGCGCTATCGACGGGGTTTGTCGCGCAGCCCCCGGCAATCCGCCTGCATGCGGCGGGAAGCCTCCGTGGGGCGATGACGGACATCGCGAGGGCCTTTTCGCAGCTCTACGGCATCCCTGTCGTGCCGGTTTTCGGCGGCTCAGGCACGTTGAAGGATCGGCTGGCCAATGGCGAGCCTGGGGATGTTTTTGCTTCGGCGGACATGGGTAACCCACAGCAACTGACTCAGGCCGGCAAGGCGGGGCCCACCGTGTTGTTCGCTCGAAATCATCTGTGTGCCCTCCTGCGGCCGGGGCTCGATGCGACGCCCGCGACGCTGCTCGCGACCCTCCTGGATCCGTCGGTCAAAGTGGCAACGTCGACGCCCAAGAGCGATCCCGGCGGGGATTATGCGTGGGCAGTGTTCGAAAAGGCCGATGCCGAACGGCCCGGCAGCCGAGCGATCCTCGAAGCCAAGGCGCTGAAGATCGGCAAAGTGCCGGGTTCGCTTGCCATACCGGCGGGCGCAGGGAATGCCATCGCGTGGTTGTTTCGTGAGAAGCGCGCGGATGTCTTCCTCTCCTACTGCACCGGCGGCGGCGCCGTGGCCGCGGATTTACCCGGAGTCACGATCCTGCCGCTGCCGCAAGCGCTCGCGGTCACCGCGGATTATGGGCTGACTATCCTGACAGGAGCGAACAAGGACGGAGCCGCGCTGCTGGCGCTCTTTATCCTGTCGCCCGCCGGCCAGAAAATTCTATCGGAGCACGGATTCGATCCGCCGCTGCTGCCCTAGCACTGTCGAAGCACCCCGGCAGTTTCGAAAAAGCGATACAGTGGGGCGATGCCACACAAACAGACCACTCTCGAGGTGCACTTGCAGTATGCGCTCGCGCCCGGAGAGCAGCGCGGCGCTTCGCTGGACAACCCGCTTTTCGAGCTTCTAGCCGCCGTTGTCGAGCTCGGATCGATCCGCCACGCCGCGCAGTCGATCGGTTGCTCGTATCGATATGCGTGGGGATCGCTGAGAAAGTGGGAGCAGACACTCGGCGAGCGGCTCATCCTGTGGTCGCAAGGTCAACGAGCGCGGCCGACGCAGTTCGCCGAAAAATTGTTGTGGGCCGAGCGCCGTGCGCGCACTCGTATGCAACCGCACATTGAGGCATTGCGTACAGATCTCGCACGGGTTCTCGCCGATGCTCGGGATGAGCGCCACCAGTTGCTCACGGTGCGGGCCAGCCACGATATAGCGCTCCCGGTGCTTCAACATCACGTCGCCGCGACTGTGGATCTGCATTTGGCCATTCGCTTTCAAGGAAGCGTGGATGCGCTGCGCGCATTGAACGACCACCAATGTCTGGTAGCCGGCTTCCACGTGCCGGCACTGCGCGGCGCCGCCCCGGTATTTGCCAAGCCGCTAAAGCCCTTGCTCAGACCCGGTCTGCACAAGCTGATTGGCTGTTCTCGGCGCATGCAAGGGCTGATGGTGCGCCGCGAACATGCTGCGCTCATTCGCACCTTTCCCGATGTCATTCAACACCGGTTGCGATTCGTCAATCGTCAACCCGGCTCGGGCACACGAATGCTGATAGACCATCTCATGCAGGAGCATTCGATTGAGCCGCATCAATTGCCGGGCTATGCCAGGCTGACCGAAGAAACCCATGTCGCGGTCGCGCTCTGTGTCGCGAGCGGATTGGCCGACGCAGGCGTCGGCGTTGAGGCCGCAGCGCTCGAGTTCGGGCTGCACTTTGCACCGCTGGTCGAGGAGAACTATTTCCTCGCGTGCCTAAAGGAAAACCTCGAGCATGCGGCGGTTCAACGGCTATGCGTGGCGCTCGCAGGGCCCGGCTGGAGGAATATTCTGGCAAATCTACCGGGGTATCGGCCGGCGGCTGCTCCGGGCGAAGTGCTCGTGATGACCGAGGCGTTGCCCTGGTGGCCGAAATTAAAAACCAAACCTGCGCCTCTGCACCGCGCCGTATCGGTCAAAGACTAGGTGGGGTAGGGGCCCGGGACAGGCGCTGAGGCGCTGAATAGACGTTGCAGTGCTTCTGCCGCAGAAATCCTACCAACGTCAGTCCCGAGGCCACCGCAAGATTAACCGCAAGGCTCGAAGGAGCGCCGATGGCCGCAAGGACCGCGACATTCGTGCGCAAAGCCTTTTGCACCAGTTCGAAACTCGCGCGTCCACTGAGCAAAATAATGTGCTCTCTCAACGGCAGGCGTCCGGCCAGCAGATTTTCCCCGACCAGCTTGTCGAACGCATTGTGGCGTCCTACATCTTCGGCCACCATCATGAGGTTTCCGGAAAAATCGAATAGCGCGGCGGCGTGGATGCCGCCCGTGTCGCCGAACTTCGATTGCGATTCACGCATGCGATCGGGCAACTTCAGCAATAACTGAAGTTCGACCGGCCCGGTATCGGCGATGCGAGTGGCCGCGGCTCTTGCAATGGCGGCGTCAAGTCCCGTCGTGCCGCACACGCCGCAACTGGAGCCCGCCGAGAATCGGCGCGCCGCCATCTGGGCTTCCATTTGCACGTGGGAGCGCAGGCGGACATTCACCACATTCGGTCTGCGCGTGCTTGATTCAATCGCCTCAATATCCGTTGCTTCGTTGACGATTCCCTCGCCATACAGCAAACCTGCGGCGAGGTACTCATCGTCCCCCGGGGTTCTCATCGTCGTGCCGAAAGACACGGGCTGCAGCCCGAGCGCCGGATGATGCAGCATGTATTCCAGGGGCGCTTCGACGGCCACGCGATCATCTCTCTCAACCGGCGGCTCAAGGCCGGTACGCAATATGCGAACATTCATCGTGCCGCTTGCGACGGGCGATTCCAGCTTTCCGGATGAGATGAATTCTGCTGTGCTCATGATGTCTATAATACCGCGCGCCACCGACTACAATATTGAATATTGACCGGTTGTTTCACCGGCATCGCGCGATAAATCAATTAGTTGCGGCGCCGGACGCTGCGCGGCGAGGATACAAAAATGGGCGATAGGCTGCCGCGGAGCGCACACCTAGACTGGGATCTACCAGCGCCTTACCTGGCAGCGGTCGCCGTCGCCTCGGCAGACATCGACGCCTACAACCACGTGAACAATGCCGTCTATATGACTTGGTTCGACAGCGCCGCCTGGGAGCATTCCGCAGCCCTCGGTCTTCCGATCGAGAAATGTCTGCAACTCGATCGAGGCATGGCTGTCTTGCGCAGTGTGATCGCCTACCTGCGGCCGGCCCTGCTCGGCGATACGATTCGGGTTGCGACGTGGCTCCTGCCGGCCGACGGCAAGCTGCGCGTTCGCAGACGCTTCCAAGTGCGGCGCAAGGCGGACCGCGCAACACTTGCCCGCGCCGAGATCGAATACGCGTGCATCGAATTGTCGAGCGGGCGTCCTGTGCGCTGGCCACCGGAGTTTCGCGAGCGCTATGTAGCGCTGAGCGAGGTGGTGCTCGCCGGCGAGACGCTGGCACCGATCTGAGGGCGCGCGGCGCGCGCGTGCGCGCGTGTGCGCCACAGGCATTTCAACCATGCCATAATGCCTGTTAATCGCGTTCACGATCTGGGAGAGGCGGCATGCGACAGTTGATCGATTGGTTGATTGTCTGGCCCGAGCGGGTTGCTGAACATCTGATGTGGCTCGCGCCGCTGTTTGCGCGGATTACGGTGGGCTGGGTATTTCTTTGGAGCGGCTGGGGCAAGCTCAACAATCTGCCGCAGGTCACCGAGAATTTCATCGGCTGGGGAATCCCGTTCCCGCACTTTTTCACGCCGCTCACGTCGGGCATCGAATTCTTCGGCGGCCTGTTCCTGCTGCTGGGATTGCTGACCCGTATTTCCGCCGGGGCGCTGGGCGTCACCATGATTGTCGCCATCCGCTCCGCCAAATGGGCCGACATCGATTCGCTGGAGACTCTATTGGGATTCGACGAAGTCGAGTATCTCGCGCTCTTCCTGTGGCTGGCGATCGCAGGCCCCGGCGTCGTCTCGCTCGACCACCTCCTGACACGACGGCGCCCATGAGGGGCGCGCACCGCTGAAAGGTTCAGCCTGTCTTCGGTGAGAGCCACGTCGCCGCAATCAAACACACCGTAATCAGGGTTGAGAATACGATGCGGGTGGTGAAGGCGTATCTTATATTGCGGCGCGGTGCGCCAGTGCTCGCACCGTCAATCTTACAATCACAGTCACTACCGAGCAGTGACGGAGAGGGGATATGAAATTTATCGACGCGGTGAAAATCTGTTTCGTCAAATATGCGGATTTCAACGGGTGTGCTTCGAGGCCGGAATTTTGGTGGTGGGTGCTTTTTACGTTTATTGCGACAATTATTCTTCAATCCGTTAGCTATCACCTCTCCGGGCTCTTTGGGATCGCGACATTGCTACCGGGTATAGCGGTGACGGCGCGGCGTCTGCACGATACCGATCGCAGCGGCTGGCTGCAGCTTCTGTGGATCATCCCGATCATCGGCTGGATCTTGCTCATCATTTGGTGCGCGGAGGCGGGCAAACCCAATCGATACGGCGGCACGCCGAACGCGCCGGCGCCCTCTGGCTAGGAGCAGGGTTAAACTGCCGGGCTGACTCGTAGCCTGGATGACTTCGTGACCGACTCGGATAGTGTGCTTCCCGTTCGTCGCCCGCTCGACCTACGGGCCGTCTCGCTCGTTCTCATGCTTTGCGCGATTTGGGGGTTTCAGCAAGTCGCGCTCAAAGGCGTTGCGGCCAACGCGGCGCCCGTCATGCAGCTCGCGATCCGCTCTGGCGGAGCGACGATTTTCTTCGCAATTTGGGTGTTCAGCCGCGAAGGCTGCCGTGCCTTCACGGATGGGACGCTGCCGAGCGGAGTGCTGCTGGGCACGCTGTTTTCGCTCGAATTCATCTTCGTCGGCCAGGCGCTCGTTCATACCACTGCCGCACATTCGGTCGTCTTTTTGTACACGGCGCCGATCTTTGCCGCACTCGGATTGCAGTTTCTCCCGGAAGAACGCCTGAGCCGATTGCAATGGGCAGGTATAGCAGTCGCATTTGCCGGAATCGTCGTCGCATTCATCGGGTTCAGCGCCCGGCCCGCGGTGGAACTTCTCACAGGAGATCTGCTCGCTCTGCTCGGGGGTGCGAGCTGGGGTTTCAGCAACGTCGTGTTACGGCGCGGCCGGGTGGGCGGTGCGGCGACGGCGAAAACCATCCTGTATCAAGTAGCAACGGCGACGATCCTGCTGGGCGCCTTTGCTGCGGCCACCGGCCAGACACACGTCGAGCTATCGATGATGACGACCCTGTCGTTGTTATTTCAAACCCTGATCATCGCCATTTATAGCTACCTGGTGTGGTTTTGGTTGTTGCGCCACTATCTGACCTCGCGCCTCATGTTGCTCTCCCTGCTGACGCCGCTATTCGGCGTGTTGTTCGGGGCTGCCCTCCTGGGAGATCCCATCGACCTGCGCTTCGCGCTGGGCGCTGCCTTGGTGCTCATGGGAGTTCTGATCGTCAATCTTCATCTCCTCCTGCAACGCTAACCCGCATTTTATCCTCCGCAAAGCTCACCGGACCGATGTAGTTCTGATGGATCGATTTGAGCACGGCGTCGCGCATCTCCTCAGTGGCGGGCGACAGGTGGGACAACAACAGGCGGTGTACGCCGGCATCTTGGGCAACTTCGCCAATGGCGTGCGGCGGTGTGTGCAGGCTGTAGAGCACCTCCGGGGACCCGGGAGGATCGAGGACCGGGCAATTGAACACCAGCAGGTCGCTATTCTGGGCGATGCTGCGTAGGGCCGGCAGCCCTCGCGCATCGATGTCGCCCGAGAAGGTGATGCTCTTGCCCGCATAGTCCACGCAGTAGATCACCGCCGGCACGTCCTCATGGTGCACCGATTGCGCGCGGGACTCATTCAGCCGGCGTGATTTTCCGCGAAGCTCAAAGTCTTGAATTGTCTTGCGTCGGCGTCGCCCAGCTTTTTCTGCGCGCGAATGTCGTTCACTAACTCGAGCGCGGTCTTCGGACTCGGCGGCAGCTCGGCGTCGCACGGTTGCAGCGGCGTCACGCGCTCACCCCAGCGAATCAGATGCGCGGACAGTGTCAGTCCGCCGCCGAACGCAGGCATCAGCACCAGAGCGCCGGGCGGCACGCGGCCCTGCTCCACGGCCTCCACCAGCGCCACCGGCGCCGTCGCGGAGCTCATATTGCCGTACTTCTGCACCGTCAGAAACACCTTGTCCGGGCCAGCCCCGGCGCGCTTGGCGACAGCGTCGATGATGCGCAGGTTTGCCTGATGCGGCACGACCAGCGCGACATCGTCCATCGTCACCTGGGCGCGGCGCATCACATCGAGGCTGGCCTCGCTCATGCCCTGAACAGCCTTGCGGAAGATTTCCTGACCGTCGAAGTCCCAGCTCGTCTGTCCGAGCTGCACGCCCAGATTGGCGTACAGGGTACCCATGCCGCGCACCCGTAGGATCTGACGCGAGTCCGCGTAACACTGCAGCTTCTCGGCGATGACGCCCGTTTCCTGCTCCGCCTCCTGCAGCACGACGGCCGCTGCGCCGTCGCCGAACAGCACGGCCACATTGCGATTCTCCCAATCCATGTACTGGGAGATCAGCTCGACCCCTATCACCAGCGCGTTTTTGAAGACGCCGCTCTTGATCATCGATGATCCGATCGACAGCCCGTACATGAAGCTGGTGCAAGCGGTATTGACGTCGAATGCAGCCGCGCGAGTCGCGCGGAGGCGCTGTTGCACGCCGGAAGCGCTGTTAGGGACCGCCTCATCGTTGCTGCAGCTGCCGTAGATGACCAGATCGATGTCCTCGCCGCGCATCCCGGCGCAGGCGATGGCGCGGCGCGCCGCGGTGATTGCCAGCTCGATGCCGGGCACGTGAGAGATGCGCCTCTCCTTCATGCCGGTCCGCGTCGTGATCCACTCATCGTCCGTGGGCAGGAAGGTCGCCAGGTCGTGATTCGTCAGGACCGACGGTGGTAGGCATTTGCCCCAGCCGACGATTGCAGCGTGAGTCACCGGAACCCCCTTATTCTCTTGTTGTCGTGCATTGTCGTCGATATGAGCGCGGCTCGCACGCCTCGTGCAGTGCATCGAAGCAGCCCCAGTCCCGATTCCGATTCCTGTGCGGTGGTCGTTGGTTTCCGGACCGTGCGTGGTGTAGGTTTTTGTGGCCACGAGGCGGCTAGCAACCCTAAAATCGCTCCAACGGTCCGCCGGACCGCACGGACGAATTGCCAGGAGGTCATCATGTCGAACGCGACCCACTCATCAACGGTCTTGACCGCCGCGTCGGCGCCCACGCACGCGCCTGCGTGGGTGCCTGTGCCCCAACGGACCTCAGCTGCACAATTGCGCCGCTGGCGAGCGCTGTTCGGGATCGCGCTCCTGCCGGCGTTGGCCAGTTGCAACGACGGCGGCTACGATGATCACTGTTTCAATTGCGGCGTGACGCCCAGCGAGGTCTCCCTGGGTGTGATTGCCGGGAATTTCAACGCCAATGGCTTTCCCAGCATCGTCGCGCTGAGCTCGATTGAACCGGCGGTGGGTCCGGGGAATGGCAACCTCAAGGTCTACCTCTCGACCGGAGTGGGCGCCTTTGCAGCGCCGTCGTACGTCCCCAACGGCGATGAGCCTCTGTACCTCGCCAGCGCCGACTTGAACGGCGATGGTCTGCCGGATGTGGTCTCCGCCAGCTATGACGATGGCACCCTGGCGGTGTTCTTCAACGACAAGAGCAGTCCCGGCACTTTGAACACGCCGCTGGTGCTGTCGAGTCCCGGCGCCTCGCAGGTGGCGATCGGTGACATGAACAACGATGGCATGCCTGATCTGGTGTCGGCCGACTTTGGCGTCTCGCTATTCCTGCAGACTTCTCCCGGCACTTTCGCCGCGCCCATCAGCCTGTATTCGGGCGGCGCCAACTGGGTCGCGGTCGGCGATTTGAACAAGGACGGTTCGTTGGATGTAGCATTGACCGACAATGTCGGCGTCAAGGTGCTGCTGCATACCGGCGCTCCTTCGGCAACCACCTATGCTGCGCCGGTGAGTGTGTTCACCCAATCCGCCAATTTGAATGTGATCGGCGCGAACCTCATCGCGATCGCTGATGTGAACGGGGATGGCGCCAACGATCTGGTGATTACGGATCCCGGCCCGACCGGGGGCATGACCCCGACGGTGAATATCCTGCTGCAGAATCCGGCCAGCCCCGGCACCTTCCTCGCGCCGGCCAGTTACCCGATTGCCGCGATGGATCTGTCGCAGTCGATCGTGGTCACGGACGTGGACGGCGACGGCCGCCCGGATATCATCATCGGCGGCCAGCAAACCGTCACGGTGCTGCTGCAGAGTCACGCGCCGGCGGCNNGCGCCCGGCACCTTCATGGCCGCGACCGTCTACCCGGCGCCGGGCGCCTACGAAATTGCGGTGGTGGATATCAATGGCGATGGTAAGCCTGACATCGTGGTCAGCAACGGTGTGACCAACCCGATCGTCAATGGCGTGGCGACGACGCATCCTGGCGTGCTGCTGCAAAGCGCTACCGCACCGGGCACATTTGGAGCGCTGCAGGACCTGCCATAACGGGCGGCGGCCCCGTGCGATCGCAGCAGTCTGCGCAGAGGGGAGTTCTCTGTTAGGTTGGGCACGGGTGCGCACGGATACACGCCAAGTAGAGCCGCGAAAGTCAAGGCAAAAGGGCAGAGCGGCGTCGTGCCCGCACCGCCCGCCTTGTCCGGGCTGCCCGCGCTTCGGCGAGCGCGGCATC
>PKXS01000103.1 GCA_003132425.1 Gammaproteobacteria bacterium
TCGGCGTCGATATCCGTACCGACGCCGACGTCGCGCGCATTCTGACGAAGAATGGCCGTGCGACCGGCGTGGCTCTCGCAAACGGGGACGAATACGCGGCGAAGCAGATTGCGAGCAACGCCGATTGTCATGTCACCTTCGAGCTCTTGCTCGATCCCGACGCGTTACCGCCGGAGTTTCGCGCTGCGGTCGCGTCAATCGACTACTCAAGCGCCTCGATGAAGATCAACCTCGCCCTTGACCGGCTCCCACAGTTCTCCTCCTGTCATCCTGAGCTTGTCGAAAGACGCGAGCTTGTCGGAGGACGCATAGGACCGCAGCATCGCGGCACCATTCACTTCTGCCCGGATCAAGACTTTATCGAGCGTGCGTACGACGACGCGAAGTACGGAAAGCCTTCGCGCGAGCCCGTAGTGGAGCTGACGCTTCCCTCCGCCGTCGATCCGACGGTTGCTCCGCCCGGCAAGCATCTCGGCTCGATGTTCGTGCAATATGCGCCCTACCGGTTGAAGGACGCGTCATGGACGCAGAGCCTCAAAGACGAGGTCGCGGATCGCTGCTTTGCGATTGTCGAGCAGTATGCGCCTGGCTTTACCGCATCGGTGCTGCACCGCCAAGTGCTCGCACCGCCGGACCTCGAGGCAACCTTCAATCTCACCGGCGGCAACATCTTCCAGGGTGCGATGAGCCTACAACAGCTCTTCGCGTTTCGACCGCTTCCCGGCTACGCAGGCTACCGCACTCCGATTCGAGGGCTGTTTCTCTGCGGGTCAGCCGCGCATCCCGGCGGCGGCGTGATGGGCGCTCCCGGGGCAAACGCCGCTCGCGCCGTGCTGCGCGACCTTAGGCTGGCGCACTGATCGTGCCTACCCTTGGCGCACAATCGCGAGTCGACTGCATCGTCATCGGCGGCGGTCACAATGGTTTGGTGTGCGCGGCGATGCTGGCCAGAGGCGGGCGTTCGGTTTTGGTGCTGGAGGCCGCTGCTGGTCTCGGAGGCGCGGCGCTGACCAGGGAATTCGCGCCCGGCTACCAGGTCTCGGCCGGCGCGCACCTGTTGCATCTGATGCCCGCGGACCTGCTGAGCGATCTGAATCTCAGCACTCAGGGCCTTGAATGGGCCGCGCAAGGCCTGCCCACCACGGCGCTGATTGCCGGCGGCGCGCCGTTCGTCGTGGGCCAGGGTCTTTCGGCTGCGGATGCAGCCGCCTACACCCTCTACACGGCAAGGATGAGACGCTTTGCCGCGGCTCTCGTGCCCATACTGTCCAAGGTTCCGCCGCGCCTCGGCACGGACGCATGGGCCGATAGGCTCTCGCTGCTGCGCCTCGGATGGCAAATTCGCAAGCTGGGGCGGCGCGACATGCGCGAGCTGCTGCGAATCGGCGGAATGAACGTCTACGACCTGCTGCAAGAGAACTTCGATTCGCCCGCGCTGAAGGGCGCGCTTGCGTTCGATGCGGTCCTCGGCACGAATTTCGGTCCGCGCTCTCCGGGAACGGTGCTGACGCTGTTGTATCGCCTGGCGGCGGAATCCGCTGCCGGGTCCGGCGCATTGTCGCAGCCGAAAGGCGGTCTGGGCGCCCTGTGCAATGCCCTGGCGAAAGCCGCCACCGCCGCAGGAGCCACGATCCGCACGTCGGCGCCCGTTGCGCGCATCGTGGTCGAGGCGGATCGCGCCGCCGGCGTCGTGCTCGAGTCGGGCGAGGTCATTGCCGCGCGAACGGTGATTTCCAGCGCCGATCCTAAGACGACATTTTTGCAATTACTGGGTGCGCGCTACCTCGACGCCGGCTTCGTGCGCCGCGTGAGGCATATTCGCTCGCGCGGGCTCAGCGCCAAGCTGCATCTTGCATTGAACCAGGCGCCTCAATTTCAAGGACTGGACGCCAACAGCTTGGGTGGTCGATTGCTCGTTGCGCCATCGCTCCAGCATATCGAGCACGCATACAACCACGCCAAGTACGGCGAATACTCGGCCGCGCCCATTATGGAAATCACCGTGCCGACGATCAACGATCCCGCTCTGGCGCCGGCCGGCGGGCATGTGTTGTCGGCGATCGTGCAATACGCCCCCTACACGCTAAAGGAGGGATGGCACGACGGGCGGCAACTCTTCGAGAAATTGTGCGTAGACATGATCGAGAGCTTCGCGCCCGGCCTGCGCAGCTCCATCGTCGGCACGGAGTTGCTCACTCCGGTCGACATCGAGCGGGAATTTCGCATCAATGGCGGCCACTGGCATCACGGCGAGCTTGCATTCGACCAGTTCTTCATGGTGCGCCCCGTGCCGGGGGCTGCCCAACACCGCACGCCGCTTGACGGTCTCTACTTGTGCGGCGCCGGTTGCCATCCCGGAGGCGGGGTTATAGGTATCGCAGGCCGCAATGCCGCACGGCAGGTTTTGACGCAGGGGGCAGCATGACGATACCGGAGTCCCTCGCACCGCATTTCAAGCAGCCGCTGCTCAAGACGCCGTTCCACGATAGGGCGCGCGAACTGAGCCAAATGGACAGCTTCATTGCCTGGGCGGGCTATACCACTGTCGATGTATTCACGGCCGTCGAGCAGGAATATTTTGCCATCCGCAACGCGACGACACTGTTTGATTTGACCCCGATGGTGAAATACCGGATCGCGGGCCCCGATGCGGTGCCCTTTCTGAATCGCCTGGTCACGCGCGATATCGTCAAGCTGAAACCTGGCCGAGTCGCCTATTGCGTTTGGTGCAACGACGCCGGCCATATTATCGACGATGGCACGGTGTTTCGCTTGGGCGCGGCCGAATATCGGTTATGCACGGCGGCACGGCAGATCGATTGGCTGCTGGATTCCGCCGTCGGGTTTGCGGTCGATATCAGCGAGGTCACCGAGCAAATCGCCGCCCTTGCCGTTCAAGGACCCACCTCCTGTGCGGTGCTCAAGGCAGCGGGTCTCCACGGTGTGGAGAAACTGAAGCCCTTTGAGATCGGTTACTTTTCGCTCGGCGCGCTTGCCCTAACGGTCTCGCGCACCGGTTTCACCGGCGACTTGGGCTACGAGCTTTGGATGACGCCGGAGTCGGCCGAGGAAGTTTGGGACGCGCTGATGGCCGCGGGGCGATCCCGGGGAATCCGCGCCATCGGTTCGCAGGCGCTGAACATTGCGCGAATCGAGGCAGGATTCTTGAGTCCAAACGTCGACTTCGTATCGGCGGAACACACCATCCGCACGGGACGCGATCGTTCTCCCCTGGAGCTTGGCCTGGCTTGGTTGGTGGATTTCGAGAAGGGTCACTTCACGGGCCGGCGCGCTCTGCTGGCAGAGCGGCAGCGCGGTCCGCGCCGTCAATTGGTGGGACTGGACATCGAGGGCAACAAGCCGGCTCACCATGCGCTCCTGTACGCCGCCTCAAACGGCGCTCGCGAAGTGGGCAACGTGACGTCCGCAATTTGGTCGCCCACTTGCAAGCGCAATATCGCTCTTGCTATGGTCGATGCACCTCATTTTAAGGCTGGCTCGACAGTCTGGGCGGAAATCTACTTGAATCGTGAACTGGTGTGGGAGCGTCGGATGTCGCGTGCGCAAGTGGTGGAGCGTCCGTTCTTTTCGCCTGACCGGCGCCGCGCGACTCCGCCGGCGGAGTTTTAGGGCGCGTGATTTCGACGCCGAAATCGACTGTTGACCGGCCCTGGCTCGATCCGGATGCCGATCCGCAGATCGTGATCGAGAGCATCAACAAGACCTTCGGCGCATTCACCGCCGTGGACAGCGTGAATTTGCGGATTTACAAAGGTGAAATGTTCGCCCTTGTAGGCGCATCGGGCTGCGGCAAGACGACGCTGCTGCGCATGCTGGCGGGATTTGCGGACCCAAGCGGCGGGCGAATCCTGATCGAGGGCGTGGACATGACCAAGGTGCCGCCGCACGAACGGCCGGTCAATATGATGTTTCAGTCGTACGCGCTGTTTCCGCACATGACCGTCGAACAGAATGTGGGTTACGGGCTGCGCCGTATGACTCTTGAGGGCGCCGTCAGGACCAAGCGGATCCAAGACGCCTTGGACATGGTGCAGCTGGGGGCCATGGCGAAGCGCAAGCCGCATCAACTGTCCGGCGGCCAACGGCAGCGCGTTGCGCTCGCGCGGGCGCTGATTCGCCGGCCAAAAGTGCTGCTGCTGGATGAGCCCTTGAGCGCGCTCGATAAGAAACTGCGCGAGCAGACTCAATTCGAGCTCATGAATATTCAGTCGCAGGTCGGTATTACCTTCGTCTTCGTTACTCACGACCAAGATGAGGCGATGGCACTATCCACGCGCATCGCCGTGATGAACCGCGGTCAAGTCGTGCAAGTCGGCACGCCGTCGGAAATATATGAATTTCCTCAGAGCCGATTTGTCGCGGATTTCATCGGTACGACGAATCTCTTCGAAGGTACCGTGAGCGGCAACGAAGCGGGACACATGATCGTGCGCAGCGCCGAGGCCGGATGCGATCTTGTAGTCGATGAACTGGGACGCATAGGTCCGGGCCAACGGGTGTGGGTGGCGCTGCGCCCGGAGAAGATTCGCCTGTCCAAAGAGCCGCTGGCAGGCAACCGCGTCAATCAAATTAAAGGAATGGTTTGGGAGTTGGGCTACCTCGGCAACCGCTCGACCTATCGGATCAAGACCGAAACCGGCAAATTGGTCACGGTGTTCGCGCAAAACGACCGGCGTACCTCGGAGTGGTCGATCGATTGGAGCGACGAAGTGTATTTGAGCTGGACCGCCAATTGCGCGGTCGTATTGCACCAGTGAGGATCCACGCATGAAGCCATCAAGACTATCGGCCATCGCCGCCGGGGCGCTTTTGGCGCTCTCGGCGGCCTGTGCTTGTGCCGGCGAGACCCGCAATGTCGTGCTGATCGTGAGCGACGGGCTGCGCTGGCAGGAAATCTTCACCGGCGCCGACCCCTCGCTGCTCAATGAAAAGGATGGCGGCAGCTGGCTGGCGGAAGCGGATTTACGCAAACGCTACTGGCGGGACAGCGCCAGCGAGCGGCGCGAAGTGCTGTTTCCTTTCCTCTGGGGCACGGTCGCCAAGCACGGCCAAATATACGGCAACCAGCTTCAGGGCAGCATCGCGCAAGTCACCAACGGCAAAGCATTCTCCTATCCGGGCTACAACGAAATGTGCACGGGCTACCCCAACGATGCCATCGACAGCAACGAGTTTGGGCCCAATCCGAATGCGACGGTTTTCGAGTGGCTCAACAAATTCGACGAGTTTCGCGGCCGGGTGGCCGTTTACGGCACCTGGCAGGTGTTCGACAATATCTTCAACAAGGACCGCAGCCATCTGGTGATGCAAACCGGTTGGACGCTTCCCAAGAAAGAGCATGAGACGCCGCGCGATGAGTTGCTGCGCGAGCTCTACGAAATCACCACGCGGTTCGACGAGGAGGACACGCAAAATTCCCTGCTGCAAGTCCCGCTGCTTGATTACGTTGTAGCATCGAAACCGCGAGTGCTGTTCGTCGGCTACGGGGAAACCGATAATTGGGCCCACCAAGGGCGCTACGATCTGGTGCTCGACAGCGCCCACCGCTTCGATTACTTCGTCCAGCAATTGTGGGACACCATGCAGGCGATTCCACAGTACCGCGGCCATACGACTTTCATCATCACCACCGATCACGGCCGCGGCAGCGGCCTCGTGGAATGGAAGGAGCACGGGGTCGAGGAGAAAGGCTCGGAGAACATTTGGATTGCGGTGATGGGGCCCGATACTGCGCCGCTAGGCGAGCGCGCCCGAATCGGCCGGGTCACCCAGTCGCAGATTGCGGCAACTGTGGCGGCGTTGGTCGGCAAGGATTATCACCGGGCGGTACCGAAGTCAGGGTTGGCGCTGGCCGACGTTTTGGCCGGCGCAACACGCTAGTCCGCGCCGATCGCCGTCGGCTTTGCGCTTGCGGCGGTGCCATGCATCCGGTTTTTATATTATACTCGTGACATTACAAAGATCGTGGTGTAGGCGAGCATGACGGTAGTGCGGAAGATTAAAACTCTCGGTCTTTTGGGCACCGGTGTCATCGGCGGCGGATGGGCGGCACGCGCGCTGCATTTCGGCATCGACGTGATCGCAGCGGACGTAAAGCCTGAAATGGAGGCATGGATACGCGGTGCAGTGGCGAATGCCGAACCCGCGTTGGCGCGCCTGACCTGTGCGCCTCTGCCGTCCAAGGGCGTGCTCTCGTTCACGACGGATATGCGCATCATGGCCGAACGCGCCGATTTCATTCAGGAGAACATTCCGGAACAATTGCCGCTGAAGCAGCGAATGTTGGCGCAGGTGAGCCGCCATGCGGCCCCGAACGTCATTATCGCCTCGAGCACTTCGGGGCTGACGCCGACGGATCTACAACGCGACATGGCCTCTCCCGAACGGTTCTGCGTGGCGCATCCGTTCAATCCAGTTTACCTGCTGCCGTTGGTAGAACTCGTGGGCGGGGACCGGACGGCGCCGGCGACGATCGAGGCGGCGTGCAGATTCTTCACCTACATCGGCATGCATGCGCTGCACGTGCGCCGTGAAGTGCCCGGCCACTTGACGGATCGCCTTCAGGAGGCGATCTGGCGCGAGATTCTGCACATGGTGAATGAGGGAGTGGCGACGACCGGCGAACTTGACGATTCCATCATCTATGGCCCCGGCTTGCGCTGGGCGGCGATGGGCACGAATCTGATCTATCACCTGGCGGGCGGCGAGAGCGGAATGCGCCACATGCTGGCGCAATTCGGGCCGGCACTTAAGTGGCCCTGGACCAAACTCGAGGCGCCAGAACTCACTGACTCCTTGATCGATCGCATGGTGGAGGGGACCCAAGCGCAGGCGGCGGGGAGATCCATTCGCGAGCTCGAACGGCTACGAGACGACTACCTGGTCGCGATCCAGCAGGTGCTGCGTCAGTTCGACATCGGCGCGGGTTCGACTTTGCGCGCCCTCGAGGCACGGTTGTACAAAGACGCGGCCGCGGGCGAACCTGCAGGTTCGGCCGACGCAGGCCGACCTCTGCGCCTGCTGACGGCGACCGTTCGGCCTGAATGGGTCGACTATAATCGGCATATGACGGATTTTCGCTACGGCCAGCTTTTCGGTGACGCCATGGACGCGCTCTACCGGCAGGTGGGGATCGATGAGGCCCATCGTAGCGGCACGGGACGCATGTACTACACCGTCGAGAGCCATCTCATCCATCTCGGCGAGGCGAAGGTCGGCGATTCTCTGTACGTCACGACGCAAATTCTCGCGGTGGACCCAAAGCGCCTGCATGTTTTTCATCGGCTGCACCGCGGTGCCGACGATGCGTTGATTGCCACGGGCGAGCAAATGCACCTGCATGTCGACACCGGTGCCGCCCGGGCAGCGACGGTCGATCCCGCAGTGCAGGCGAAACTCGACTCGATTCACCGAGCGCAGTCCGGTCTACCGTTGCCCGTCGGAGCCGGCCGCCACATCGGCCAGGCCAAAGCTTAAGCTCTCGCCATGCCAAAGATCGTCGATCATGCCGAGCGACGCGACCAGATCGCACATGTGGCCTGCCAGGTGGTGGCGAACTACGGGTTCGAACAGGCCACGGTGGCGCGGATTGCACGTGCCGCGGGCTACACGACCGGCATGGTGGCTCATTACTTCGCCTCCAAGCAGGATATCGTCCTCGCGGCGCTGCGTCTTATCTTAAGGCGAATCGAGGAACGACTCACCCGCGAGCGAAAAAGCGGCGAGGCCAGTCTTTTGAATATGTTGTCGGAGGCGCTGGCGGTGGATGCCCAACGCTTCACCGAATGCGCGTTCTATATGGCTTTTTGGGGGCAGGTGTCGGCGGACAAGAAATTGAAGCGCCTTAACGCGTGGGTACATCGCGAGTACATGCGCTTGTTCGCGCGCTGCCTTGCTGAACACTGGCCGGAGTGGTCGGGTTGGCCGCCCGCCGTTCGCGATCAAGTCTTGCGCTCCGTGGTCACCTTCATCAACGGCTTGACCGCGAGCGCCGTCACCAGCCCCAGCGATTGGCCCGCCGAGATGCAGATCGAGCAATTGCGGGTGCAATTGGATTTACTGCGTCACTGGGCCGGCCTCAAGCGACTGAAGACGGCCGTCTAGAGGGGGGCTGCCATGGATTTCTCGCTTACCGATGAGCAACAGCTGATCATCAACTCCACCCGTGAATTCGTACGCAATGAACTGTATCCGCACGAGGCGGAGGTCGAAGAGACCGGCGTGCTGCGCGAGGACTTGTACCGTACGCTCAAGGCGAAGGCCATCGAGGCCGGTTTGTACGCCGCCAACATGCCGGTCGAGGTGGGCGGCGCCGGATTGGATACCGTGACCTGGGTGCTGTACGAGAAGGAATTGGGGCGCACCAATTACGCGCTGCATTATTCCTGCGTCGGCAGGCCATCCAATATCCTGCTCGCCTGCGAGGGAGAGCAGCGGGAGCGATACCTGCTGCCCACCGTGCGCGGCGACAGAGTCGAGTGTCTTGCGATGACCGAGCCGGGGGCGGGTTCGGATTTGCGCGGAATGAAGACCTCGGCAGTCGCCTCCGGAGGCGACTTCGTGATCAACGGCACGAAGCACTTCATCAGCCACGCAGATCATTCCGACTATGTCATTTTGTTCGCGGCCACGGGCGAAGAGGTTACGGCCAGCGGCAAGCGCAAAAAGATGACGGCTTTTCTCATCGACACCGGCCATGCTGGTTTCGAGATTCGCCCGGGCTACAAGAACGTGTCTCACCGCGGCTACACCAACAGCATTCTCGAGTTCAGCAATTGCCGCGTGCCGAAGTCCGCCATCCTCGGCGAATTGCATCGCGGCTTCGACGTCGCCAACACCTGGCTCGGTTCGACCCGATTACAAGTCGCGGCGACCTGTCTTGGACGCGCCGAGCGGGCATTGGAACTGTCCACCCAATGGGCGGTCGATCGGGTGCAATTCGGTCAACAAATCGGCAAGTTTCAAGGCGTGAGCTTCAAGCTCGCCGACATGGCGATTGAACTGCGTGCCGCCGAATTGATGGTTTTGCAGGCCGCGTGGAAGCGGGATCGGAAAGTTGACACGGACATGGATATGGCCATGGCGAAAGTCAAAGCCACCGAGATGCTGGCCATGGTGGCCGACGAGGCGCTGCAGATTCATGGCGGCATGGGCCTGATGAGCGATCTTCCGTTGGAGCGCATCTGGCGCGACGCGAGAATCGAGCGAATTTGGGACGGCACCAGCGAAGTGCAGAGGCACATCATCTCTCGAGGATTGCTGCGGCCCTTGGGCGGATGACGCTGCGGCACTATACTGGCGGCGCATCGCGCACCACCTTGACCCTTGGGGGTACTCATATGCCGGACCAACCACAGGCGATTTCACGTCGGCAATTCGCCGCGCTGTCCCTGGCCGCCGGCGTCACCGCTGCGACACGCGTCCGCGGCACCGCCGCGACCAGCCTGATCGACGCGGACGTTCAAATCCAGACTCCAAGCGGTGTCTGCGATGCTGCGCTGGTGCACCCGCCGGGGAAAGGCCGCTGGCCGGCCGTCATTCTCTTTACGGATGCGTTCGGGCTTCGGCCGGTGATGCGCGACATGGCAAAACGCCTGGCAGCGGACGGTTACACCGTGGTGGTGCCGAATCCTTATTATCGATCGACCAAAGCGCCCGGCATCGGCTTGGGATTCGATTTTGCAAATCCGGCGGATCGAGCGAAATTCGAAGCGCTTCGCGCGCCGCTGACCAGCGATGCCGTCATGCAGGACGCAACGGCATACGTGACGTTTCTCGATTCGCAAGCAGCCGTCGACAACAAGGCGAAGATGGGCGTCGTCGGCTATTGTATGGGCGGCCCGATGACTCTGCAGGCCGCGGCGGCCATCCCGGGACGAATCGGGGCAGGCGCGTCGTTTCACGGCGGAGGCCTGGTCACCGATAAACCCGACAGCCCTCACTTGCTGGTGCCGAGAATTAAAGCGCAATACTACTTCGGCATCGCGGCAAGCGACAATCAGCGCCAACCGGATGCGAAGACCAAACTTGCCGAGGCGTTTCACACCGCCATCCTTCCCGCGAAAATCGAAGTCTATGAAGGAACGGTGCATGGGTGGTGCGTTAAGGACATGCCGCTGCAAGCCGGCAAGCCCATTTACAACGAGGTGTCGGCCGAGCGTGCCTGGAATGAGTTGGTTAGCCTCTACAAGAGAGCCCATGTCTGACCCACTGAGCCGCGCGCTGCAGGATCGCGAATCCGCTTGAGGAGGCGATTCCTGCGCGGCGTTCTTTGCGCCGCCTATGCAGGGGCCGTCGCAGTGGCGGCGGTGTTGGGCAACAGCGCGCAGGCGCTGGCAGGCGAGCTATGCCCCAACGGATGGTGGGCCGATGTCATGGTCGCCTCGCATCATATTCATCCCTATCGACAATTCGACGACTTCAATCCCGGCGTCGGCATCGAGTGTTCGGTCACTCGAGAATGGGCCGCCTCGATCGGTTACTTTCGCAACTCGTTAGACCGCCCGTCGTTCTACGCCGGAGCCATCTATGCGCCGGAATTCGCCCATTGGGGATGGTTCCGTGTGGGCGCGATGGGCGGAATCATTTCCGGCTATAACTTTGGCCGGTTTGGAGTGGGGCCGAATGAGCGAACGGGGCCGGTCTTCGCTCCAACCGCGATAACCCAATTTCGGCGATTCGGCGTGAACTTCATCTTGATCCCGCCGATCCACGCGGACAGGCTGCCGTTCACCGTCGGTTTTCAGGGAAAATACCGATTCCACTAGCCAGGCCGCCCATGATGGCGAATTTTGGGAAGTGATATGCTTCGTACGCTGCCGCCGCTTGAGCTGATCTAAAGGAATATTTCCTGCCTTCGCGAAATAGCTTGGATGGTGCCGTAACAGCATTCGGGAGCAAAAGATGCCGTTGAACCTCTTCGGAGGCATCCGGCCGTGCAACCGCAATGGAGTCGTGCGCGACTTCCTGGCAGGCGTGAATGTTGCGTCGATAAACATTCCGCAGGTGCTCGGATACGCCCGCATCGCCGGTACGCCCGTCGTCACCGGGCTGTATACCGTGCTGCTGCCGCTCATTGCATTCGCATTTTTCGGCTCGTCCCGCCATCTGGTCGTGGCCGCCGACTCGGCCACCGCGGCGATCTTCTCCGGCTCGCTTTCCCGCATGGCCGCGCCCGCCAGCGAGCAGTACATGATGCTGGTCGGCATGGTCACGCTGCTGACCGGCGGGTTTCTGCTTGCGGCGCGGATCTTCAAGCTGGGGTTCCTGGCCGATTTTCTCTCGCGCACGGTGCTGGCGGGCTTTCTCACCGGCGTCGGGTTCCAGGTCGGCATTGCGATGTTGAGCGACATGTCGGGTATCGCCGTAAGGTCGAGTAACTCGCTGGCTCGGGTGTGGGAAATATTGCAAGGATTGCCGCACGTCAGTCCTCCGACGCTTGCGCTGTCCACGTTCGTGGCGGGAAGCATACTGCTCGGAAATCGCTTCGCCCGACGCCTGCCTCTCTCCATGGTCGCCGTCGTGGGAACGATCGCGGCGAGTGCGGCATTCCACTTCGCCGGTCGAGGTATCGCAGTCATCGGTCCGGTTCCGGGTGGGTTGCCGTCGATCAGGCTGCCAAACGTGACCTGGAATGAGATCCGGAATCTACTGCCGGTCTCCGTTTCATGCTTCGTGATGATAATCACGCAAAGCGCTGCAACGGCGCGCGGCTTCGCGGTGCGTTACCACGAGAGCATCGACGAAGACGCAGACATTCTCGGGCTATCGGCCGCGAACGTGGCTGCCGCGCTAAGCGGCGCGTTCGTGGTCAATGGGAGCCCGACGCAAACCGCGATGGCGGAGCGCGCGGGCGCGCGCAGCCAGGTCGCACAGTTGGTATTGGCGGCCGTGGTAGTGCTGGTGCTGCTGTTTCTGACCGGCCCGCTGCAGTACCTGCCGCGTTGTGTTCTGGCGGCCATCGTATTCACGATTGCGGTCGGGATGCTCGATTTGGCGCGATTGCGCGATATTCGCCGCGAAAGCCCCGGCGAGTTTCATCTGGCCATCGCCACCGCAGCAGCCGTTGTCGCGATCGGCGTCGAGCAAGGCATCCTCTTGGCGATCGCTCTATCGCTATTCCGGCACGTGCGCCACAGCTATCGCCCGCATTCCTCAGTGCTTGTGCCGGATGCAAGCGGGCAATGGACGGCAGTAGAGGCGACGCCGGGCATCGTTACCGAAGCCGGGCTCATCGTCTATCGATTCGGGGCGGACCTGTTTTACGCCAATCAAAACAGCTTTTGCGACGAAGTGCACGCTCTGGTGCAGCATGCGCCGGCGCCGATTCGTTGGTTCGTCGTCGATGCGGGCGCGATCACGGATATCGACTACTCCGCCGCACAATCGGTGCGCGACTTGCTCGATGATCTGCGAGGCCACGGGGTCAGCATGATCTTCGGGCGAGTCAGCCGTTATTTGCGGTCCGACCTGGACCGGCATGGCATTACCAAGGCGGTTGGAGAGGCGGGGATTTTCACAACGTTGCACGCAGCCATCGATTCGACGCGCGGCGGTGGGCACTCATGAGGGATGGCAATTCAGCGCCGATGCCGGCGGTATTTTTCGGACACGGAAGTCCGATGAACGCACTGCAAAGGAATCGCTACACGACGGCGTGGGAACAATTCGGGATCAGCACGCCGCGTCCACGGCGGATACTGTGCATTTCGGCCCATTGGTATACGCACGGTACGGCGGTAACGGCCATGCCGCACCCTAGAACCCTTCATGATTTCGGAGGATTTCCGCAGGCCCTGTTTGATGTCCAGTATTCGGCCCACGGCGATCCCTTGTTGGCATCGCGGGTGATCAATTTGCTCGCGGGGGCCGGGACCCGAGTGGCGGCGGATACCTCTGATTGGGGCCTCGATCACGGTACCTGGTCCGTGCTAAAGCACCTCTATCCGAACGCCGATATTCCGGTCGTGCAACTGAGCATCGATGGTGCTCAGCCGCCGCCGTATCACTACGAATTGGCGAAGGCCCTGGCGCCCTTGCGGGACGAGGGCGTTCTCGTGGTGGGGAGCGGCAACGTGGTGCACAATCTGCGCCTGGCAACGCGCACGGAGGGAGCAGAGCCTTTCCCTTGGGCTATCCGCTTCAATGACAGCGTGCGCTCTCGCCTGATTGCCCGTGAGCATGCATCGCTGGTAGATATGGCTGCGTTGGGAGAGGATGGCGCAATGAGCATTCCGACTCCGGAGCACTACCTGCCGCTGTTGTATGTGGCTGCGCTGCAGCGCCCCGATGACTCTGTGCACTTTCTCGTCGATGGCATCGAGTTAGGATCGATCAGCATGATGAGCGTTGCATTCGGCGTTGGACGATCGTGACTACAAATGGAGCGAGCTGATGAGCATACAAAAAGCCTCGGGCGCGAAGGTGCAGATCGCCAAAGATGGGCCCTACACGGTCACGGGCGATCTACCGTTGAGCAAGCAAACCATCGGAACGAATTCCGCGGGCGAGTCGGTGAAATGGGTCGAGGGGCAGGCTTACCCCACGCGCGGCGCGTACGCGCTATGCCGCTGCGGCCATAGCGCGAAGAAGCCGTTCTGCGACGGTGCGCATGCGAAGGTGGGATTCGACGGCACCGAAACAGCCAGCCGCGAACCGTACGAAAAACAAGCCACGATCAGCCAAGGGCCCACCATGTCGCTGACCGACGCGGAGAAATTATGTGCTTTTGCGCGCTTTTGCGACCCACATGGGCAGGTGTGGAATCTCGTGAACGAAACGGACGATCCGGGCGCAAGGAAGAACTTCGTGAGGGAGGCCGGCGATTGCCCGTCGGGGCGGTTGGTTGCTTGGGATAATTCGACCGGACAGTCGATTGAACCGACGTATGAGCCGTCGGTCGGACTCATTGAGGATCCCGCGAAGAAGTGTTCGGGACCTATCTGGCTGCGGGGAGGCGTTCAGGTGATTGGGTCGGATGGGTTTCACTACGAAGTGCGCAATCGAGTGACCCTGTGCCGATGCGGTGCGTCGCAAAATAAGCCTTTTTGCGACGGCACGCATGCATCGATAAAATTCAAGGATGAATGAGCCGAGCCTCCGGCGGCTTGAGCATCGATAGCGCATTGATGAGTCGCGGATGAAAAAGTTCAAACACGAAGCCGAATTGTTCAAGGCGGCGTTGCTCGCCGGCGTTCAATATGCAGAAGGCCGCAAAGCGGTCGAGTTCGAAGCGACCGATTCGGCGAGCGCCAAGGCGCTCTATGTGTACCGATTACTGGTGCATGACAAGATCATTGCGCCGATGCCGGAAGAACAGGTCGGGGAAAAGTCGATTCGGCATCGGCTCGCGACCTGGTACGCGCATCAATTGCCGAAGGGGCATCCACTGACGGAATAGGCGTTATGACGGCATCGTTCTTCAAGAATGACTAGGGACGCGTGCCGGTGAGCAGATTGACGCCCGGTCCAATTTAACCGTCGGTTTGTCCGAATAGTCCTACACGGATCGCCGCTCTACGCCGACCGCAATAGCGCACCGTGCCGCGCAAAGTACGCGCCAAGCATCTCGCACCCGGGGCCCAAGGAATCCATGAGGATCAACGACGTGGATCAAAAGCAATCGATCGTGATGAATATTGTCTTACAGACTCAAATATTGAAGGAATGCCCGGTCCATCACCAAGTATTTTGCGACGAGGAGGCGGACCCCGCTATCGCCTTCGCGCTGGCGGTGCAATTGATCCACCACAATCGGCCTTTGGCAATGGCATTTCAACAGAGCGTTCACGTCTTGGCGGATATGCTCAGCGAAACAATCGCCGCCGCTCCGAATGTCTGTCCGCAATGCCCCGGATCACTTGCCGCTGCTTAGGGCCAATACCATCTTTTCTGCGAGCGCGGGATTATCGCGGGTCTGTCCCGCGATGACTCCGTCGCGGTCGGCAGCGTTCTTGTTCTGGCTCAGCTTGCGCACGCCGATCAACTTCGTAATGTGCAGCACCAGCGCGACAATCAATTTTAATTGCGTGGCGATATAATCGTCCGGCGCATCGGAGACCTTCCAGGGATCCTTGCGAGGCCCTTCGTAGGTCTCGGTCAGCTTCGTCACGACCTGCAAGATCTTGGCGGTATCTTCGATGATTTCCAATCGGCCGTACGCATGCACGGCCTCATAATTCCAGGTCGGTACGACGCGGCCGGTCTGCCTTTTGGTCGCGTAATAAGAGGGGCTTACATACCCATCCACTCCGCTGAAAATCGCCAGCGAGTCTACCGTGGAGTCGAGCAGTTTCCACTGGTTATTCGCCCGCGCAATATGCCCGACCAAGCGTTCTCCATCGAACATCAGCGGCAAATGGGTGGCCCACAGGCGAACGCCCGCTTCATCCCTCACCTGCGAGACCAGAACGGGCAAGGAACAGCTGCGCATAATTGCCCGAATTTCCTCCGGACGATCTTCGGTAAACAGCGATGGCACGTACACTAGCGTCCCGTCCAGCGCGGCTTGCGCTTTTCGGCGAATGCACGCGTGCCTTCTTTCAAGTCGTCGGAGCGGATGACCCGCTGCACGGCGTCCAACGAATCGTGCAGTTCGAACGCTTCATGCTCGGGAACCATCGAGCTGTGCCGGATCAATTGCTTGATCGCCGGGAATAGGAGCGGTGGACCGTCCGCCAGTTGCCGCGCGATCTCGCGCGCCTTGGTCATGCCTTCGCCCTTGGGTACGATGTGGTTCGCAAGACCCCAATGCTTGGCCTCGGCGGCATCCATCCATCGACCCGTAAACAAGAACTCTACCGCCACGTGATAAGGAATACGCCGCGGCAACTTGATGGTCCCGGCATCCGCAAGTACACCGACGTTGATTTCGGGTAGTGCAAATTTGGCGTGTTCCTCCATCACGATGATGTCCGTGCCGAGCACCACTTCGAAGCCGCCGCCGCAGGCGATACCGTTGACCGCGGCAATGATGGGTTTGTTGAGATTGCGGGGATAATTCAAGCCGCCGAAACCGCCCACGCCCCAGTCCTCGTCGGACTGCTGGCCGGCGGCGGCCGCTTTGAGATCCCAACCGGGCGAAAAGAATCGATCGCCGGCTCCGGTGATGATCGCGATCCTCAAGGCCGCGTCGTCGCGAAACGAGGTAAACACCTCGTTCAAGCGGCGGCTCGCCTTAAGATCGATGGCGTTCGCCTTGGGCCTGTCGATGGTGACTTCCAGCACCATGCCGTCTTTGACCACTTTGATTCCGTCGGACATGTCCCTACCCCTCGATCAGACCGTTAATTCAGGCAAGCTTCTCAGACGAATCATGGCGTCCACCGCGACCGTTCCCAAGCCCTGCGGACGCACGATAATCGGATTGACATCCAACTCGACGAGCGTCGCCACATGAGAGGATGCGTAGCGGGCCACACCTAGAATGCTGCCGACGAGGGCGCCCATATCGCCCGGCGGTTTACCGCGGTAGCCGCTCAGCAATTTCGCGACGGTGAGGCGCTGCAACGCCGCTTCGATCGACCCTGCAGTCCAGGGCGGCAGCAGACTCTCGCTATCGGAGAGCATCTCCGTAAGTACGCCCCCTGCGCCCAACACCAAGACTTGGCCGAACTGTGGGTCGACGATCACCCCGGCCAGGATTTCAGCGACTCCATCCGTGGTCATTTCCTCGACCAACAGGGTGTCGGAAAGCTTCGCCAACGCGTTCGCTGCGGTCGTGGCGTCCGCGATACTGCACACGTTGAGGACCACACCGCCGACCTCGGTCTTATGCTCCAGATGCGCGCCCACCGCTTTAATGACCACTGGAAAGCCGAGCATCGCGGCAGCCTCGGGCGCCGTGTTTGGCGCTCCGATTTTGCCGCGCGGAATATGCACGCCGAATTTGGCCAGCGCCGCCTTGCCTTCCTGCTCGCTCAGCGTGCGAATTTCTTGAGCTCCGCCACCGGCGGAGCGCGGCGGCAATTGCAATTGAGTGCCCCGTTTCGAATGCCATGCCGCGCCGACCGCACCGGCGCCGGCAAGCGCTTCGAGCGCCTCGCGCTGCCCCTGCAGCGGGACGACACCACCGTCCAGGCAGCGGCGGCGTATTCTCGCGCTGATGGTCTCGGGCAGGGAGGTAATCAACGCCGCCCGAGACGGGGAGCCCTGCGAGGCATCGATGAACACATCGATAGCCGCATCGAAGGCAGCGGTGTCGGCTTCTTGTTCCGGCGGGCTATCGAGCATAAATCCCACGGCATCGTAGCCGCAGTGCATTACCTCGGAAAACACGCGCCGCAACGCCGGCGGATCGAACCAGAGATAAGTATGGATATCAAACGGGTTGGCGACCGTCACGCGATCCGTCAACAGCTCGCGCAGCACCAGGGTTTTTGCGGGCGGGATGGGCGCAAAATCCAGGTCGAGCGCGCGCGACACATCGGCCGTCATGGCCATGTCGCCGCCCGAAGCGCCCATGACCAATACCTTGCGGCCTGCAAGCGGGCCGCCGGCATGAAACAGTTTCAGGGTTTCGCACAGAGTACCCAGAGTATCGCACCGGGCGAGTCCTGCTTGACGGCAAAAGGCGTCGAACACGGCGTCCGCGCCGGCGAGCGCGCCGGTATGGCTGTGCGCGGTCCGCGCTGCCGCCGCCGTGCGCCCGGCCTTTACGACGGCGATTGGTTTGCCCGCAACTCGCGCCTTATCGGCGGCACGCGCGAACCTATCGGCGTCCTTGATTCCCTCCAGGTACAAACCGAATGCGCTGACCCGTGGGTCCTCGCAGAGCATCTCGATAAGATCTTCGACGGCCAAACGGGTCTGATTTCCGACCGTAAAGAGATATCCGAGAGGCAGCGACCGACCGTTGAACATCAAGGTCAGCGCAATGGTGCCGCTCTGGCAAATCAGGGCGACACCGCGTTGCATGGGCGGCCCGACAATCTGATCGGGCATCATGGCGACGCGATCGAAGAAATTGACGAAGCCGTAGCAGTTCGGGCCAAAAAAGGGCAGCGTGCCGGCGCCTTCACACAAGTCGTGGGTGAGCTTCGCGCCGGACTCGGTGCCGGTCTCTGAGAACCCAGAGGTGAAGCACACGAATCCGCCGGCTCCTCGCGAGGCGAGCGCAGCCGCAACGCCCGGCGCCTCTTGATTGGGAACCGCGACAAAGGCCGCGTCCGGAATTCCAGGAAGTTCCGCCACGCCGCGGAAGTACGTAGTTGTCTCAGTGGATGCTCGACTCGGATGCACGCGCCAGATCTTGCCGCCGTAGCCGATCGTAGCGTTGCCGGCGGCGACCGCATCGGTCCAGGCGCCGGCGCCGATCAAGGCGATGCTGCGCGGTGCAATCAGTCGTCGGATATCCGGAGTATTCATGCTGTTCAGCGGCGCTTCAATTCGATTTTGCGCGAAGCGGGGCCGAAAACGTCCCGCGAGGTCGCGGATGCCTTCAGGACCTCGAGTTTCGCCGCGACGTCCGCCGGAAATGCCGCACTCGCCGGCGTTGCACCCTGGTGCACATGCAGCAGCATCATGTCAACGGTTGCCGCCGGGTCGTTGAGGCGTGAGCAAGTGAAGCGGCAACCGGCGTGCAGGCGCTTACGGTCGAAATCCAGTATCGTCGTCTGAACCGCGATCTCGTCTGTACTTTTGACCTCGTGCAAATAGTGGATATGCAGTTCCAGCGTGTACAGCGTGCAACCGGTCCGCTGCCGATACGCCGCATCGAGGCCTAGGTGATCCATCACCTCGTCGACGGCGTAGCTGACGATCAAGCCATAGTAAGCGTCGCGCAAATGTCCGTTGTAATCGATCCAGCCTGGGTCGATTCCGGTACGGTAGAGGGGAAGTTCCGTCACTTGAGGCCGCGATCAATGCAGCTGCAGCCGCTCGCGCGCCTGAGCGGCAGATAACACTCTCGCGCCCATGGCCTCGATGATGGTGCGGGCCTTTTCCACCAGTTGAGCATTGCTTGCATATACGCCCTTGCTCAAATACAAATTATCTTCGAGCCCGACGCGCACATTGCCGCCGAGCATGATCGACTGTGCAACCCACGGCATCTGCATGCGGCTGATGGCGAAGGAGCCCCAATTGCAATTCTCGGGCAGCGCGTTGACCATCGCCAACAGATGGCCGACGTCGGCGGGGACTCCGTAGGGGATGCCCATGCACAGTTGAATGAGCGACGGCGTGGCAAGCAGCCCCTCCTTGACCATTTGCTTGACGAACCAAAGATTCCCGGTATCGAAGACCTCCAATTCCGGTTTCACACCGAGATCCTTGGCAATGGCGGCGCCCTGGCGCAGGTAGTTCGGCGTGGAGACGTAGGCGCGATTACCGTCTCCGAAATTAAGGCTGCCGCAGTCGAGCGTCGCAATGTCGGGTCTGTACAACCCTTCGTGACACAGGTCGATGACATGCCGCATCCGATCTTCCTGGCTGACGAAGTCGCTGCCCGGTCCCGGAGTGCCCTTCAGGCCGTGATCGCCGACCACGATATACCCGCCCATGCCGCAGGTCAGGTTCACGATCACGTCGACCTTGCTCTCACGAATGCGCTTGACGACTTCTCGATAGTGCTTCGTTTCCATGCTGAATGCGCCGGTTTCCGGTTCGCGCACATGGATGTGCACGACGGCCGCTCCGGCCTGCGCTGCCGCAACGGCGGTCGCGGCAATTTGTTCCGGCGTGACCGCGCAATGCGGGCTCTTGGTGACCTTGGTGTCATCACCGGTAACCGCACAGGAAATAATGACATCGTGATTCATGGAGTTCCCCTCGGCTAGAATGGACGGCGCCGTTTTATTATTGTTATGATAATATTTAAATCCTACAACGGCAACTGCGCCCTTGCGCCCTGCGGCACCCTGCATAAACGTCGCCTTTAGCCCGCCGCGCCCTAGTTGCCCGCCGGGGCACTCTTATTTTGGCTGCCGGCGAGGGCCTGAATGATCTGGGCCTCACCGCACACCCCTAAAATCCTGCCATCCTCGGCCAATAGCACCGGGTGGCCGGTGACCTGCCGCAGGCGGATGATCTCATGCAGTGACAGAGTGGCGGGCGCAATCGCGACCTCGGTGGCGGCCCCGGCAACAGTGCCGTCGCCGCGCAATTGGCAATACCCGTGCGGCACGCCGTCGAGCCGCAAATCCGTCACCTCGTCCTGCGAATTTAAGAATAGCTGGTAGCGCCGGCTCTCATCCAACCACAACACGCTGCCGTCGCCGGACATATGCGCGCGCTGCTGCATGATCATGCTCCCCGTCAGCACGTCCAGAGGGTTCATGTGGCGAACGAATTCCGCAACATAGTCATCGGCCGGCGCCATCACAATATCCTCCGCAGTACCGGTCTGAACGATGCGCCCGTTTTGCAGGATCGTGATGCGGTCGCCGAGCCGCAGCGCCTCGTCCAGGTCGTGGCTGACGAACAAGATGGTTTTTTTGACCCGAGCCTGCAGCGCCAACAGCTCGTCCTGCAGCTTGCTGCGGATCAAGGGATCGAGCGCCGAGAACGGCTCATCCATCAAGAGAATATCGGCATCCGTCGCAAATGCGCGCGCCAATCCGACACGCTGCTGCATTCCGCCGGACAGCTCGCTCACGTAGCGATCGGCCCACTGCGACAGTCCGACCAGTTCCAATTTCTCATCGACGATTTGCCGCCGCTTGACGCTGGCTTCGCCGCGCAGCTCCAAGCCAAAGCCGACGTTCTCGCGCACCGTGCGCCATGGCAATAGTCCGAATTGCTGGAATACCATGGCCACCCTTTCGCGGCGCAGGCGCCTCATCTGCAAGGTGTCGCAATTGGCCACATCGATGTCCGTGTCTCCGTCGCGCACCAGCACATGCCCGCGGGTGACGGGATTCAAGCCGTTCGCCGCACGCAGCAGCGTCGACTTGCCGGAGCCGGACAAACCCATCATCACCGATATCTCACCCTGCGCGACGCTCAAGCTGGCGCCGGCCACACCGACGATCACGCCGAATTTGCTCTGTATCTCCGTTCGCGTGCCGCCGGCATCGAGCGCCACTAGGGCTTCGCGCATCGCTTTGCGGCCGTCGCGGCCAGCTTGCGTGGCAAACAGAATGTCGACGTTTTGGAATTCCACGGCGGAGTTCATCGCGACGCCTCACGATCCTTGGGCCGACTGATGCGGTCCAAGATGATGGCCAGCAGCACGATGGTGAAACCCGCTTCGAATCCCATCCCGACCTGCACGGAATTCAACGCACGCACCACCGGCACGCCGAGGCCGCCGGCTCCGACCAGCGCGGCGATCACCACCATCGACAGACTGAGCATGATGCATTGAGTGATGCCGGCGACGATGGTCGAGGTGGCGCTCGGCAGCTCCACCTTCCACAACAGCTGCATCGGTGTGGCGCCGAAGGCCTCTCCCGCCTCGATCAGCGGCCGTGGGACCGAGGAGATGCCCAGATGGGTCAGGCGAATGGGCGCCGGCAAGGCGAATATCACCGTGGAGATAAGTCCCGGGACTACACCCAATCCGAACAGCACCAGAGTCGGAATCAAGTACACGAAGGTGGGTAGAGTTTGCATCAAATCGAGTACCGGGCGCAGCGCCGCGAACAATCGCGGCCGATGCGCCGCGGCTATCCCTAACGGCACGCCGATCGCAGTGGACGCCAGGGTTGCGACCATGACCAAGGAGAGCGTCTCGAGCGTCGCGAGCCAGTAGCCTTGATTTAGGATGAACAGCAGCGCCAAAGCCACGAAGGCGGTCAACGACAGCGAGCGCCGCAGGCCCCACGCCAATGCGGCGACAAGGATGATCAATAACGGCGCGGGCAGGGCGCGCAGTAGGGCGGTGACGCCGTCGACCATACCGCGAATCAAGATGGATACGCCGTCAAAGAAAAAGGTGCCGTGAGCTTTGATGAAATCGATTGCCACCGCCATCGCGTCGCCGACCGGAATCTTGTGGCTGACGACCCATTGCTCGAATCCGGTCGGAGTCGTCGGCACGGCCGCGTGCGCCAACGCCGTGTCTGCCGGCCGGCCGTCGAAGGTACGCACCCCCGCGAGCCACGACTTGACGACCGTGGGGTTGGCTTTCAGCCACTCAGCGGCGGCGATCTGCGGCTGCTCGTGACGGTCGAGGATCGCCGCCATCATTTCGCTTTCGCCGCGCAGCGAGAACTTCAGATTGCTCAGTAAGCGGCCGACGTTGGGGCATTCGGCGCTATAGCCCTTGCGCGTCACCGTGTAGATCGTCGCGCCGCCATAATTCGGCCCGAAGACGGCATCGCCCCCGCTAAGATATTTCAAATCGAAGCGCATATTCATCGGATGCGGTTCCCAGGCCAGGAACACGATGGGCTGCTTGACCCGAACGGCGCGTTCCACCTGAGCCAACATGCCTTGCTCGCTGGATTCGACTAATTTGAAATCACCGAGATCGAATTGATTCTGCGTGAGCATTTTCAGAATCACGCGGTTGCCGTCGTTGCCCGGTTCGATGCCGTAGATTGAATTGCCCAAGGCCGCGGCAAAGCGCCGAATATCATTGAAATCGCGAAGTCCGGCCGCGTAGGCATATGACGGGACCGCCAAGGTGTATTTGGCACCCGTCAAATTGGCGCCGATGACGACCACCGAACCGTCGGCTACGTAACGCGCGCGATCTGCCTCCTGAGTCGGCATCCAATTGCCAAGAAACACATCGAGATCCTTGTTTTGCAACGAGGCGAATGTGACCGGCACGGACAACACTGTAATGGTGGGCGAATAGCCGATACTGCGCAGTAATTGACTGACGAGTGCCGTCGTCGCGGTGACGTCCGTCCAACCCACGTCCGAGAACCGTACCGTTTGACAGCTCGGCGGATCGACTTCGCTGGTGGGGGTGGCGCTGCGTGCCGCGGCCGCCACCACCAGCATTAGCGCCGCTATCGCGAGGACGCCGACGCCTGCGCGGGAGGGCTTGACCGTGCCTCGGGTGCGGCGGCATGATTGGCGCGGCGATTGGCGCGTTGAATAGGCGTTTAACGAGGTGTGAATATCGCTCACCTATATTCCCTAATAGATTGAAATCGAACGCATAAGTAATCTATTTCGTGCCTTAGGTTTCACCAGGTACGGGCGCCCAAAGGATCTATTTTAGCGTTGCTGAGGCTGCAAAATTGAACATTCACTCAATGACCCCCTTGCAGGGCACGGATGAGCCCCTCGAGGACACCCGGCGCCGCCAGCTCGTTGAGGTCACTATCGATAGCCTAGCGGAACTTGGCTATGTCGGCACGACGCTCGCGCAAATTGCAAGTCGGGCGAAGGTATCGCCCGGGCTGGTGGCGCACTATTTTGGCGACAAGGACGGCTTGCTCGACGCAGCATTTCGCTCGCTGGCGCGCCGCGTCGGCGATCAGGTGCGCGTGCGCCTGCGCCAAGCGCTGAATCCGCGCGAACGGATTCAGGCCGTCATCGACGCAAATCTCGCCCCCGAGGAATTCGAGCAACGCACCGGCACCGCGTGGCTCGCCTTTTGGGGGCAAGTACTTCAGGTCAAAAGTCTCGGACGCGTGCAGTCGGTCTATCAGCGGCGCACGCTCTCGACTCTGCGCGGCTCCCTCAGCAAGCTTCTGCCCGCCAATGAGGCGCAGAGTCTTGCGTCCATGATCGCGGCGATGATCGACGGCGTTTGGCTGCGCGCGGCNNCGCGCGCGCCCTGTTGACCGCTTTCGTCAACGGGCGGCTGAAGTCCGGCGCGGCAGCGAATTCAAACGGCGGATCGGCCGGCCAACCATCGGCCGTGAAGGCCGCGGTGCCTGCGGCCGGCGAGCGATTTGCCTCCATCAATCCCGCGACAGGCAAGATCCTGGGTTACGTCGCGGTGGATGGATCCGCGCAAGTCGATGCGGCGGTGGTTGCCGCGCGGCGCGGTCAGATTCGATGGGCCGCGCTGACCGGAGCCGAGCGCGCCCGCGTGCTGCGACGTGCCGCAGAACTTCTTAGATCGCGTAACCGGGAGCTGGCCGAACTCGAAACCCGCGATACGGGCAAGCCCATACAGGAGACCCTGGTGGTGGATGTCGCCTCGGGCGCCGATTGCTTCGAGTATTTTGCGGGACTGGCGCAATCCTTAAGCGGCGAGCATATCGATCTGGGGCCTCAGGCCTTTGGCTACACGCGGCGCGAACCGCTCGGCGTCGTGGCCGGAATCGGCGCATGGAATTACCCCTTGCAAATCGCATGCTGGAAGTCGGCGCCGGCCCTCGCCTGCGGCAACGCCATGATTTTCAAACCGGCCGAACTTACGCCATTCACGGCCGTCAAGCTTCAAGAGATCTTGCTCGAGGCCGGGTTGCCTGCGGGAGTGTTTCAAGTCGTCCAGGGCTTCGCCGACACCGGCCGACTGCTCACTCGGCATCGCGACATTCGCAAAGTCTCGCTCACCGGCGAGGTCGGCACCGGCAAAGCGGTGATGAGCGACGCCGCGCAGACCCTGAAGAACGTCACGCTCGAATTAGGCGGTAAGTCGCCGTTGATAATCTTCGACGACGCGAAGCTGGACAACGCAGTGTCCGGCGCGCTGCTGGCGAATTTTTACTCCTCCGGGCAGGTTTGCTCCAACGGCACACGGGTGTTCGTACATCGCTCCATCAAAGCAGCTTTTCTGGAACGATTGGTCAAACGGGTCGGCGCGATGCGCATCGGCGATCCGATGAATCCCGAGACGCAAGTTGGCGCATTGATTTCCGAGCAGCACATGTACAAGGTGCTCGGCTACATTGCGCAAGGCTGCGCCGAGGGCGCAAGGCTTGTAACCGGGGGGAAGCGCGTGACGAGCGGCGGTTTGTNNCGAGGAGATCTTCGGCCCGGTCATGTCGGTCCTGGATTTCGAGGATGAACAAGAAGTCATCGAGCGCGCCAATTCCACTGAATTCGGACTTGCAGCTGGTGTCTTCACCAACGACTTGACACGCGGCCATCGAGTGATCGCGCGCCTACAGGCCGGCACCTGTTGGATCAATCATTACAACGTGACCCCGATTGAACTCCCCTTCGGCGGTGTGAAGATGTCCGGGCTCGGCCGCGAAAACGGGCGCGCCGCCTTGGAACACTATACGCAATTGAAAAGTGTTTACGTCGCGATGGGCGATGTCGACGCGCCCTACTGACGAGGGCGCCGTGACCGAACGGAGCTTCGACTATGTCATCGTGGGCGCGGGTTCCGCGGGCTGCGTTCTTGCGGATAGATTGAGCGCCGGCGGCCAGCAGAGCGTGCTGCTCCTGGAGTATGGCGGTTCGGACCGTTCCATCTTAATACAAATGCCGTCCGCGCTTTCGATACCCATGAATATGCCTAAGTACAACTGGTTTTATCACACGGAACCGGAGCCAGGCCTGGGTGGGCGCAGCCTGCATACCCCACGCGGCAAGGTGCTGGGGGGCTCTTCGTCGATCAACGGCCTGGTTTACATTCGCGGAAATCCGCTGGATTTCGAGCGATGGGCCGAGGAGGGCGCAAAGGGTTGGAGTTATCACGAGGTGCTGCCGTATTTCCGCCGCGCTGAGAAGCGCCAGGAAGGCGGCAATCGGTACCGCGGTGACGGCGGCAAGCTGCGCACGTGTTACGGCACGGCGAGCAATCCACTGCATGCGGCCTGGCTCGCCGCCGCGGGCCACGCCGGATATCCGCCCACGCCGGACGTCAACGGCTTCCAGCAGGAAGGCTTCGGTCGAATGGATATGACGGTGGGCGATGGCCGGCGTAGCAGCGCCGCCAATGCGTATCTGCGCCCCGCGATGCATCGGCCGAATCTCAAAGTCCTGACTCACGCGCTCGCGACTCGCATCCTGTTTGACGGGCGGCGCGCCGTGGGCCTGGAATATCGTCGCGGCGCGATCACGCACCGCGTGCGGGTCGCCCGCGAGCTCATCGTCTCGGGCGGCCCTATCAATTCGCCGCAGCTATTGAAGCTCTCAGGCGTAGGCCCTGCCGAAGAGCTGCGCGCACATGGGATCGAGGTGGTGCACGACTTGCCGGGAGTCGGCGAGAATCTACAGGATCATCTCGAGTTTTATTTCCAGGTGGCCTGCAAGGAACCGGTCAGTCTGTACTCGTCGATAAATTTGCGCAGCCGCGCATTGATCGGCGCGCGCTGGCTGCTGCGCAAGGACGGCTTGGGCGCCACCAATCACTTCGAGACCTGCGGGTTCATTCGCAGCCGGGCGGGCGTGCAATATCCCGACATCCAGTATCACTTTCTGCCCATGGCGGTGGCCTACGACGGCTCGACGCTGGCGCAAGAACATGGGTTTCAAGCGCACGTTGGGCCAATGCGCTCCAAGAGCCGCGGCTGGGTGCGGTTGTCATCCGCCGATCCGCTCGAGAAGCCGAAAGTGATGTTCAATTATCTGAGCGATCCGGATGACCTGATCGATATGCGTGCCTGCGTGCGCCTGACGCGCGAAATCTTTGCGCAGCCGGCCTTCGATCGCTACCGCGGCAGGGAGATTCAGCCCGGCGTCGCGGTGCAATCCGACGAGCAAATCGATGCGTTTGTCCGTGCCAAGGTGGAGAGCGCTTATCACCCGTCCTGTTCCTGCAAAATGGGCGGCGCGGCGGACCCCATGGCGGTCGTCGACCCACAGACAAGAGTTTACGGACTCGAGGGTTTGCGCGTGGTGGACTCGTCCATCATGCCATCCGTCACCACCGGTAATTTGAACGCCCCGACCATCATGTTGGCCGAAAAGGCCGCCGACCATATCGCAGGCCGCGGCATGCTGCCGGCTGAAAATGCGCCGTTTTACGTCGCGGAGAATTGGCAGCGCGCACAGCGCTGACGCGATATCGATCTGCGCTCACCGCCCTGGCCATTGCGACAATAAAATCAGCGTTGCTGGCCGCCCGGATCGCCCTCGCGATAATGATCGCCGCCCCAGCCGCGTCGACCGAACATGCAACCGGATGAACCCAGAATCGCGACGATCACGACGATCGTCGATATGCGTCTAACTGTACTCATTGGAAATGCTCCATTCGTGGTGCCGATCAAGGGACTGGCAATGGAGACAAATATGGGCGCAATGCATCGGCGCGGTGGCCGCTTACATTCATGCAATCAAAAGAATGTCCACGTGACGCCCGCCGACACCAGGCTCGGGCTTCCGCCGGCGGCTTCGAAGCGTTCGTACTCGGCGCGGATCGCCCAGGAGCCGATCGTGTACTGAACTCCGCCGCCAATCGCAAAATTGGTGTTGGTGCGGTCGAGCCGGAACTCCGTGGCCGTCGGCAGGTCGCTTCCCACCGCCGCGAAACCGCCGTTACCGGCGACGGTGTTCTGCAGGCGCGCGAGTCCGACCTTCACCATGACATCGATGACGGGCACGGGTAGGTACGCGACGGCGAATGCCGCGGCGCCTTTCAGGTTCACATTGGCCGGCACGGCGCCTAAGTTGCCGTTCGGGTTTCCGAAGTCGATGTAGTCCAGTTCGGCACCGAGTAACGAGATGGGGCGAACGCCCGCCATCAGTTTGAATGCCGAGTGATTCTCTGCAAAGTCGCCGGCGCCGACCAACGCTTCTCCTTCGGCGTTGGCGGTTGTCAGCGATCCCGGCGAGGCTTCCACCCGTGCCGCCCCGATCGCGGCGCCGACATACAGGCCGAGCAGATCATCGGCCTTGGCTGGGCGAATGGACAGCGGCAGTAGCGCCGCTACCGCGACGAGAGGCCAGGACTTGGCAATTTCGAGAATCGGCAATTGGCGCATGGGGTCGGGTTCTATGTGAAGGAGTCGGTTTAAGTTAACACGGTACAACGGGTCGGCGCGCACTTCGTTGACATCAGATGTTCTCGCCCGGATAACAGTGCGTGTAGGGTTCAGGCCGCGTGCGATGATATGCAGTCCGCGGTAACGCAATCGCAGGCGCAAACCGCTGATTTTCCAGGAGCTATATTGAGAATTGATTGTGTCGCCGGATCGCAACGAGGAAAGATGAGATGTTACAACTCGATTCCGCTGCGCTGGCGGCTCGCCTGGACCGGCGAGTGCTTATCGATGCGCTCGATGACGCCTTTCGCAAGCCGCATTCGGTTCCCACGCGTCAGCATTACAAAATCGAAGCGGTGGCCGCCGGACAACGCGGCGGCACGCTGCTCGTGATGCCCGCGTGGAACCCGGGAGGCGCGCTCGGAATCAAGCTCGTCACAGTATTTCCGGACAATGCGCAGCTGGCGTTGCCGGCGGTGTACGCCAGCTATCTGCTGCTCGATGCCACGAGCGGGCAACCGCGCGCCATTCTCGACGGCACCGAACTGACCCTGCGCCGCACCGGCGGCGCTTCGGCGCTAGCCTCGCGCTACCTATCGGCGCCCGATGCAGCACGCCTGTTGATGGTGGGTACCGGCAAGCTCGCACCCCATCTCATCGACAGCCACGCTCTGGTGCGGCCGATTCGCGAAGTTCGCATCTGGGGCCGTAGCGCCGATCGCGCGCGGGCATTGGCCGCGACCCTGTCGCGCAGCGGATTATCGGTCGAGTGTACCGAGGATCTCGAGGCGGCCACACGATGGGCGGATATCGTAAGCTGCGCGACGCTCTCGCAAAAGCCGCTCGTCCTCGGCAGTTGGCTCAAATCCGGACAACACCTGGATCTGGTTGGAGCATTCACGCCGGACATGCGCGAGGTCGATGACGAGGCTATCGCTCGCTCAGAGCTTTATGTCGACACGCGAGCCGGCGCGCTCAGTGAGTCGGGCGAAATCCGCGGGGCGATCGCGCGAGGAATCATCGATCGAGGCGCCGTGCGCGGTGAATTTTCGGACCTTGCAGCGGGGCTGTTTAAACGATCGGGACCGCAGGCCATTACGATTTTCAAGAGCGTGGGCACGGCTCTCGAAGATTTGGTCGCGGCGCAGCTCGCGCTCGGCGTCGCCGCCTAATCAAGTCCACGCTGCAAGCATGCTTCGTTCGCTGCGTCGATGGCTCAGAAAAACCGCCGGTATCGGGTTGCCGTTTTTGCCCCGGACGGAAGGTCCCAGTCGATTTCTCGAGGCGAGATTCAAGGACCCGCATGTCTCGGCGTCGAGCAATGAATTTCTGCGACCGGAACTCGGCTATCGGCTTTATCTCCCGAGCGGCTCCTCGCGTCGCGACGGCTTGCCGCTGATCGTCATGCTGCNNCTCATCGTGATGTTGCACGGATGCCAACAAGATCCGCTCAGTTTTGCCGCAGGCACGCGCATGAACGCACTAGCCGAAGAGCGCCGCTGCGCGGTGCTGTATCCAGAGCAGAGTAGCCATTCAAACCCGATGCGCTGCTGGAATTGGTTCGAATCGGCTTCGCTTGAGGGAAACGGTGAGGCGGCCTTGATTGCACATCTGATCGGTCAGGTCACGAGACGCCGCTCGATCGACCCTCGACGGGTCTTTGTAGTCGGAATGTCGGCGGGCGGTGCGATGGCCTGCCTCTTGTCGGTCCGCCACAGCCGGCTGTTTGCCGCGTGTGCCATTCACTCCGGCCTGATGTACGGCGCTGCAAGCTCGCCCATGGAAGCGCTCGCCGCGATGCAGACGGGGCCTTCGGCGGCATCGATCGACACTGCGCGACAACTGCTGAGCGCGGCGGGTGAATCCCAGGTAATCGTGCCGACGCTCGTGATCCAAGGTGATCGTGATACGAGAGTCAATCCGGTCAATGCGGGTCAAATCATCGAGCAGCTGAAGGCGCGCGCTGAATGCCTCGATCCGGCCGCCGGTGCGTTGATCGCTTCAGGGGAGCAGCGCATCGACAGCGGGGGGCGCGCCTACCGCCGGGAGGATTTCACGCGACAGGGGCGGACGGTGCTGCGCCAGGTTTTAGTGGAAGGATTAGGTCATGCTTGGAGCGGCGGAGACGCGCGCTATGAATTCAACGACGCGGGCGGACCCGTGGCGAGTCAGCTCATACTTGAATTTATGATGCAGTATCAGCGCGAGGTTCCTTTGGTCCCCGCCGCTCGCAAATGACCCTAGGTGTGTACGTCATTTATTATATTACATTACAATGTATTACACACGAAATATAAAGTATTTCTAGGACATAAAAGACTCGCAACTGATGATTCGTCGAATGCCTTCGCATGTTTCCGGCCATGCTAGAGTTTCGACGTCATATCAATATCAATGGAAAATGCGTTAAATGACGGATCGACTGACAACTTTATTGGCTGAGCGGTCGTGGCTGCTCGCCGACGGCGCAACCGGCACCAACCTTTTCGACCGCGGCCTGCAGTCGGGCGACGCGCCCGAGCTTTGGAATTCCGATTACCCGGAACGAGTCGGCGAGTTGCAGCGCGCCTTCGTGGAGGCCGGAGCGGACATCATCCTGACGAATAGTTTCGGCGGCACGCGCTATCGATTGAAACTGCACAAGGCAGCGGACCGGGTCGCGGAGCTGAACGAAAAAGCTGTGCGCATTGCTCGTGCCGAGGCCGATCGGGCCGGCCGCATTGTGCTTGTCGCCGGAAGCATCGGGCCGACGGGAGAGATTCTCGAGCCGCTGGGGCCCTTGACTTTGGATGCGGCCCGCGAGGCCTTCGCAGAGCAAGCGGTCGCGCTCGCGCGGGGCGGCGCCGACATCCTATGGATCGAAACGATGTCGTCCATCGAGGAAACCGAGGCGGCCATCGCCGGCGCCCGCGAAACCGGTCTGCCCATCGTCGCGACCTTGAGCTTCGATACCAACGGGCGCACCATGATGGGCATCACGCCGTTCGATCTCGCCGGGTTGCATCGCAAGCACCACCTTGCGGCATGCGGCAGTAACTGCGGTACCGGACCCTCCGAACTCGTGGCTTGTATCGTGAACCTCGCCGCGGCCTCGGACCCGTCGGCTATCCTCGTCGCCAAAGCGAATTGCGGAATTCCGCAATTCATCGACGGCGCCATCCGCTTCAACGGCACACCCGAGTTGATGGCTCAATTCGCCTGTCTTTCATTGGATGCGGGGGCGCGGATCATCGGTGGCTGTTGCGGCACGACGCCCGAGACCTTGCGCATCATGCGCCGCGCGCTTGAATCCCATGTGCGTGGATCCAAGCCCGATTTGCCGACCATAGTAGCCCGGCTGGGAGCCATTTCGAGCGGCGCGACGGCGCAATCACGCGGCGACTTGAGCCGCCAAGCCGGCGCCGCCGGCGCTTCGGCCAAGCGCACGACGAACCGCCGGGGTCTGCGGGCGGCGAAAACGTGAGGCCGGTGCTGCTCTCTAGTCAGGGGTACTTGTTTTCGACGACATCCCGGACGAGATGCGTGTCATACACAAGCACGACGGAGGCTATTCGACCGGTATCGGGGTCGAAATTGAATACATCCGCGCATTCAAACAATACTTTCGAACCGTCCTTCAACCGCCAGTCATAGAGATAATAGGCGACGGCCCGCATGTGTCCTTCTGCGCTCACCAAAACATCATGCACCGTCAACTTGCTGCTGCTCGATGCGTTGGCAACTTTCGTGATGTAGTCCCGCACCGGCAACCGACCCAAGAACGGCGACCGGACCCAGCCATCGGCGGTGAACAGCGCGGCTGCCTTGTCGACGTCGCTTGCTTCAAGGGCCTTCAGATACTTGCGCACTGCTTGCTGCATATGCCTCTCCGATTAAGGCGCACGCCCCATCGAGCAACCATACAGCGACACCTCCAGTTTGCCAAGCGTTCAGTACGGCCGTACCCTGAGGGCGATCGATGAGTGAGAAAATTCCAGCTGCACAGGGACTTTGGCTCGGACTCGACACCGGCGGCACTTTTACGGATGCCGTGCTGCTGCTTGACGGCCGCCGGGTAATCGCGAGCGCCAAGGCCCTCACGACTCCGTGGAATCTAGCGATCGGCATCAGCAACGCGATTCGAGCGGTACTTGATCTGCTGCCCGCGCGCACGAGCCCCGCAGACGTCGGCCTCGTGTCCGTCTCGACGACCCTTGCCACAAACGCAGTCGTCGAAAACCGCTTCAGTCCCGTCTGTACGCTGTTGATCGGCTTCGATGACGCGATGGTCGAGCGTTCGGGTCTGCAGCGCCGCGGCAGTGCCGGCATGGTGGTTCGCGTTCAAGGCGGCCACATTGCGACCGGCGAAGAGGCGGCGGACCTCGATGAGGCCGCAGTGACCCGTGCGGTGGTCGAACACGGAGCGCGCGTCGAGGCGTTCGCCGTCGCCGCCAATTTTTCCGTGCGCAATCCGGCGCATGAATTGCGCGCGCGTAAGTTGATTCGCGCGTTGACCCCGAAGCCCGTGACCTGCGCGCACGAATTGAGTTCGAAGCTCGACGCTCCGCGGCGTGCGCTCACGGCGGCGCTGAACGCGCGCCTCACACCCCAGATCCGGCATCTGATCGAGGCGCTGGCACACGTGCTCGCGGAAGAATCGATCATCGCGCCGCTGATGATCGTCAAGGGCGATGGCTCGTTGATGAAGGCTGAGATTGCGCTCGAGTATCCGGTCGAGACCATCCTATCGGGTCCGGCGGCGAGCGTCGTCGGAGCCGGATTTCTGACCGGTCTCGAGGACTTCGTCGTCTCGGACATGGGGGGCACCACCACCGACATCGCGGTTGTCTCGGGCGGCCGGCCGATCATCAGCGGTGAGGGCGCGCTGGTCGGCGTCTGGCGAACCATGGTTGAGGCCGTCGATGTGCGTACCATCGGTCTCGGCGGCGATAGCGAAGTCCACTTCGACAGGGAACTCCGGCTACGCATCGGTCCGCGCAAGGCGATGCCCCTCAGTTTATTGGCGCAAAGCTTCCCCGGCGCCCTTGCACAGCTGCGATCGACCGCAGCGCTGGAGCGCTTACCGGAGCACCCGACGCAATTTGCCTTCCGCAATCCCGGCCGCGCGCTCACCGAGCATTGGTCGGCACCCGACCGCCGAGTCTGGGACGGATTGGATCTCGAGCCGCGCCCGGTGTCGTCCGTCGTGCGCCTTGGCACAAGCCTTGAGGCGCTGCGTCGCCTTGCCGATGCCGGCCTCGTTACCCTCGCGGCCTTCACGCCGAGTGATGCGATGCACGTGCTCGATCGGCAGCATGGATGGTGCCGCGAGGCCGCCGAATGCGGCGCACGTATTCTCGCGACCGAGGAACGCAATGCGCGCGCCGCGCGTGCGGCGGTCTCGCCGCAGGCAATCTGCGAGCGCACGTGTGAGCACGTCGTGCGCGAAACCGGCCGCGCCCTGCTTGCAGCGGCGCTGGCTCAGGATCCCGGACTCGAGGCGCACGGCCGCGGCTGGGGTACGCTCGGCGATCGGCTCATCGAGGAGGTGGTGTCCGGTCGGCGTTTCTCGAAACTGCTGCAGGCAACGTTCGCGCTTGCGCGCCCGCTGATCGCGATCGGCGCGCCGGTCGGCGCCTACTATCCCGAGGTCGCGCGCCGGCTAGGTGCGCCCCTGACCATTCCTGAACACGCGGCGGTCTGCAACGCGGTGGGCGCCGTCGCGGGAGTCGTCTCTCAAACCATAGAGATTCTCGTGAATCAGCCCACCTTCAAAGTCTTTCGAGTCCACGATCCGGCGGGAAGCCAGGACTATCCGGATCCAGCGCCCGCGCTCGAACATGCACAGCGCGTCTCGCGTGAACTCGCGCTGGCGGCGGCGCGCCGCGC
>PKXS01000090.1 GCA_003132425.1 Gammaproteobacteria bacterium
GCCGCGAAGGCGTTACCGAAGCCGCGCTCAGTCTGCAACAGGCAGCATTGATCCGATATGCGCGCGGCCACATCACCGTCCTGGATCGCTCAGGGCTTGAGAAGCGTTCCTGCGAATGTTACGCCGTCGTCAAAAAGGAGTACGACCGGCTGCTTCCCCCGATGATTGCAACGTAGCTGTGGTCGAGGCGCATGCCTCGCGGAAACTTAACGAGGGCGTCGGTATCAAATGGTGGGAGGCAGCGATCATCTTGCCGTTTTGCTCGGCGACGATGATCGTCATTTGCGACCGCAGCACCTGTACCGATCGCGATTCGCCAGACAGTTGTAAGACGATGGCACCGAAATGCCTGCGCACCTTTCCGAAGCGCTGGCGTATTTATCGCCAATACCCTGAGTTCCGGACTTAGACTATTGGCTGACTTCGTGCCTCATAATGCCGAGGTCGAGNNGGGTTCGAGTCCCTCTCTCACCGCAGTCTCGGATCCAGGGTTGACAAATCGGCATGACAGAAAATAACTCCTCGCCTGAACCTTTGGAAGCGGCCGCATCGGCAGTGGATCTCCAGGAGGGAATCGGTGCGTCCGCCGCGGGCGTCGATCCGGTCGGTGTGGCCAGCCTTGCATTCAATGCATCCGCTGCGGATCCGGCAGTCGCTCGGGAACTGGGCGGATTCCTGCATGAGCAGCGAGAGCTGGCGAGTAGACAGCGCATCGTCGCTGACAAGCAGTCGGCGCTGCTCGATCACCGCCTTGAACGTGTCGGACTCGAGAAGGAACATATCGAAGCGCAGAACCATCATCTTCATCTGCAGCGCATCCATGACAAGCTGAGGTTGGTGCTCGACGCTGGGCTTGCGTGCTTCGGGGTCGCATTGGTGCTATTGCTCCTCTGGGCGGTGTGGACAGCGACTCGGTCCAAGTCGGTGGTCGTGGAAGCTTTCACGGTTCCACCCTGGTTCGAGGCACGCGGCCTCTCGGGCGCCGTCGTCGCAGGCCAGTTCCTCGACCGGCTGCAAGAGATCCAGAGGCGAGGGGCTCTGAATCCGACGGCTTCTACGCCAATTGAGAATGCCTGGACTCACGAGATTCGGGTCGAAGTGCCGGAGACGGGCATATCGCTCGGCGATATTCAGAAGTTTCTGCGCTCTTGGCTCGGTCATGACGTGCGCATCAGTGGAGCTGTGGTAGAGGATGGGGATGCGCTGGTGCTGACGGTTCGTGGCAACGGCGTGCCGGCGCAGCGTGTGGCCGGAAAGGCCGGCGACCTCGACATACTGATCGGGTCGGCAGCCGAACGGGCGCTGGGCGTCGCGAAGCCGCTGGAATTGCTAGGCTACCTTGAGAGCACGTCCCGCCATGCAGAGGCNNTGTGGGGCAACGCCCTGACGGGTCTGGGTCGATGGGACGAAGCCTTGGACCGTTATCGCGAGGCTAATCGACTGAGCTCCGATCATACGCGATACAAGATGAACGAAGCGTTGGCACTCGAGCGGCTGGGGCGCGAAGAGGAGGCCTATCAAACGATGATCCCCGTAGAGAACTCGACGCATGGCACGTCTTCCAATGCTGTCTTGAGTCGGGCCAGGTTCGACACCGTCATGATTGAATTGCGTCGCGCCGCACCGGATTTGCACGAGAGCCTGCAGGCTTCTGCGCGCATGACCGGCAGCACCCATCTTCTCTATGAGATGCTGATCGCCTCCCAGGACGCAATCGCCCTCGTGTCCATGCATGATGTCGCGGGGACCGAACTCGCCCTTGAGCAGGCAGCGCGCGGTGCAATGGGACCGGTTGATCGGATCGCCGCCCAGCAGGCCCGAAGCGCTCTCGCGCATGAACTCGGTCACGACTCAGAGGCTTTGGCCGATGCCCAGATCGCGCTGAGTTTGGAGGAGCGTACGCCGGAGTGGATGTTGGTTTTCCCTCCTACGGCATGTGCCGCGGCGCGCTATGCCGAGGGCACAGGGCTACCCAATGTTGCCGACGCCATGATCGCCAAGGCGGGAACGTTCGTGGACTGCGCGAGCGCCAAAGCAGACATCGCGGCCCACCGAGGCGCCTGGGACGACGCTCAACGGGATTTTGCTGCGGCAGTCGAACTCGCACCGTCCCTCCCAATGGCCTATGAGAGCTGGGGCGAAGCGCTCGCGGCCCACGGCGAGTTGAGCCCCGCAATCGAGAAATACCGCGCGGCGCATGAGCGCGGTCCGCACTGGGCCGATCCCATTGAACGTTGGGGCGAGGCGCTGGCCGCGCAGGGACAATATCCAGCTGCAGCGCAGAAATATGCAGAGGCCTTCACTTATGCGCCGAAGTGGGGTGCGTTGCATCTGCACTGGGGCGACGCACTCGACAAACTAGGGCGTCACCCACAGGCTTTGGAACAATACCGCGCGGCGCAAGCACTCGCGCTTTCCGATTCCGACAGGCAGATCGTGGCTCACTATGTTGCTACCGGGTCCCGATAGCTCGCGGCAGAAATACTGATCGCCAGTACCATCACCGGGCATCACGCCAGTGCCGCCAGCACCGCCGTGTGTAGGCAACCATTCGTTGCCAGCACGGATTTCGATTTTAGTGTAATCGGCGCTCCGCCAAGGTCCGTAAAAAGTCCCCCCGCCTCCGACACGATGGCCACGCAAGCGGCGATGTCCAAGATGTTCACGTCGCTTTCCACCACTGCGTCGATTTTGCCTGCCGCCAACAGGTGATAGTGCAGGAAATCGCCGTAGCCGCGGATACGACCGACGCGCGCCACCAACTCCCCATAGCGGCCCCACCGAGCACCACCGGCTAAGCTCTTCAGGTTCCCCGCTGATAGCGCCGCCGATTCCAAGTCGGCGATCTTACTCACCGCCAGCAATTGGCCGTTAAGATACGCACCGCATCCGCGCTCCGCAAAAGCCACCTCACCGTAAGCAGGAGCGCTGGAAACTCCGAGTATGATTTCCCCACGCCGCATGAGCGCGATCTGCGTGGAGAACATCGGATACTCGCGCACGAATGCCTTGGTGCCGTCGATGGGATCGACCAACCATAAATTTTCGCTTTCCATGCCGCGCGACGCCGTTTCTTCGCCGACGAATCCGTAATCCGGGAAGCGAGCCTCGAGAATCGCACGAATCGCAGTCTCGCAGCGGATGTCGGCTTCGGTGACTGGCGACTTGTCCGCTTTGAGGCGGACCTCGATGTTGCGCTGGTACAGCGAGCACGCAATCGAGGCGGCTTCGCTTGCCGCGTCTAAGGCCGCTTGCAATTCCGGCGAATGTTTCATGAATCATCTCCGTTTGAATTGCCACCTTAGCAAATCACTGCGACACGAAGTGATTGACAGATTCGAAAGTATCGCTATCCTTCGCAGCGGGCCATCCGCTCCCAACGGCGGACGCTCATCTGTAAGGATGGGAGTAGAATTTGATGACATGCATGCCGTTGCCGGGCATCCGTCCGGCTGATGCCCGATTTTCATCGGGACCGACCAAGAAACGTCCGGGGTGGAATCTTCAAGCGCTGCAGGGCGCGTTGCTCGGCCGCTCGCACCGTTCCAAACCCGGGAAAGCCAAGCTCAAAGAGGCGATCAACCGCACGCGCGCGATACTAGGCGTGCCCGCCGACTTTAAGATCGCGATCGTGCCGGCATCCGACACCGGCGCGGTGGAGATGGCACTGTGGTCGATGCTGGGGCCACGCGCGGTCGATGTGTTCGCCTGGAAAAGCTTCGGCGAAGAATGGGTGACCGATGCGGCGATTCGCAGCAACACCAGCGTTTGCCTCAAGGTGGTCGATCCACGCGTGATTTCACTTCCGGGAGCCGCTCAAGCGGAGTTTGCCAAGAATCTGTCCGCGATCCTCGACAAGGAGGGCGTGGCGCTCGATGCCGCATCTATCGGTCCGCGCCTCCGGGTTTGCGCATCTGGTGTGGCGCTACCGTCGAGCAAAGCGATTTGCAGTCCTTAACGCCGTGGCTCGACTGGGCATTTGACAAATGCCTCGCCCAACTCAAGATCCCAGAATAAGGATGGACCGTGACTAAGGTGCTTATTACCGATGAATTGAGCCCGAGAGCCCTCGACATCTTTCGCAGCCGCGGGGTCGAGGCGGATGTTCGCGTTGGGCTCAACAAGGCAGACTTAGTGAATATTATCGTCGATTACGATGGCCTGGCGGTGCGCTCCGCGACGAAGGCAGACAAGGACGTTATTGCCGCGGCAAAGAGACTCAAAGTGATTGGTCGAGCCGGTATCGGGGTCGATAACATCGACATTGCAGCGGCCACCGCGCGCGGCATCGTGGTCATGAACACCCCATTTGGCAACTCGATCACCACCGCCGAGCACGCCATCGCGCTGCTGTTTGCGGCGGCGCGCCAGATCGCTGCGGCGGACGTCTCCACACAGGCGGGGAAGTGGGAAAAGAACCGCTTCATGGGCGTCGAACTCTATGCCAAGACCTTAGGCCTGATCGGCTGCGGCAACATCGGCGCGCTCGTCGCGGAGCGGGCGCTAGCCCTTAAAATGAAAGTGATCGCCTACGATCCCTTCCTCTCACCGGAGCGTGCGCTCAAGCTCGGAGTGGAGAAAGTTGAGCTGGACGATTTGCTGTCACGAGCCGATGCGATTTCGCTGCACACACCATTGACCGAGAAGACCAAGAACATCCTGTCGGCGTGCGCTCTCGCTAAGACCAAACGCGGCGTGATCATCGTCAATGCGGCTCGAGGCGGCCTCGTCGATGAGATGGCCTTGCGCGCGGCGCTCGACAGCGGGCACGTCGCCGCTGCGGGGTTCGATGTATTCATTATCGAGCCGGCTAAAGAAAGCGCGCTCTTTGGCGCGCCAAATTTTGTCGCGACTCCGCATCTCGGTGCGAGTACCAACGAGGCGCAAGAAAACGTCGCTTTGCAGGTGGCCGAGCAAATATCGGACTACTTACTGACCGGTGCCGTCACCAACGCACTCAACATGCCCTCGATAAGCGCGGAAGAGGCGTCGCGCCTTAGGCCATTCATTGAGCTCATCGATAAGCTCGGTAGCTTTGCGGGGCAGATTGCCGACGATGGCCTCGAAGCGGTTGAGATCGAGTACGAAGGAGAGGTCGCGCATCTGAACACTCAACCCCTAACTGCGACCGCATTGGCTGCCTTAATGCGACCGCTGATGCCGGACGTGAACATGGTGTCCGCGCCCGCCGTGCTGAAGCAGAAAGGCACCTCACTGACTGAGTCTAGACGCGAGACCTCCCCGATCTATGGGTCGCTGATCCGGATCAAGGTGCTCACGGGCGGCCGTTGGCGCACCCTCGCAGGCGTGGTCAACGCGGGAACCGCGAAGATCGTCGAAGTCAAAGGCATGCCTTTGGAAGCGGATTTCCATCCGGTGATGCTGCTTATTAACAATATTGATAAACCGGGTTTCGTCGGCGCCCTGGGGACCATGTTGGGAGAAGCCAACATCAATATCGCGACTTTCCACCTCGGCCGCCAGGCAGCAAACCAGGACGCGATTGCTATCGTGGGTGTCGATCAGATCGTGCCCGACGCCATTCAGCAGAAGCTGCGCGCGTTGCCCCACGTGCGATACGTGAAGATACTGAAATTCTAGAGTCTGGCAAAGTATGGATAAACTCAATTTTGCGATTATCGGAGCCGGCGCAATAGGTTCAATTATTGGGGCTCGTCTAGTGCGCGAAGTGAGTTTGCTGGCTGATGCTAATCGCGTTCAACTTTCCGATCATTCGATTCTGCCGATTGAGACTATGTGCCGTGGTTCCGAGCAGGAAGCCGTAGCCGCGATACACCGTGTCGGTTTCGAACTCAAATCGAGCGCGCCGGAGCACCGGATGTCGACGCTGCAGGATCTTGAAGCCGGGAGGCCACTGGAGATTGAAGAAACCTTGGGCTATGCAGTGCGGGAAGCCGAACGGTCGAAGCTGAGGTTACCGCTCCTGACCTCGTTATATTCGCTGGTCGCTGCGATCGATCGCGCTCATCTGACACTCTGACGATCATATCGGCTCAGGATCCATAATGCGCCCGGCAATGCCGTGAAATCGGCAAGCAACGCGAGCACAAAGGCCGACGCGGAAACGATACCGAACTCGCGCATCGGCGGCAGATCCGAAAGCGTGAGCGCCAGAAAGCCGCTGGCGTTGATAAGCGTCGCAAAAAGAATGGGGCGGCCGGCTACGAGCATGGCGTGCCGCAGAGCGCCGGTGGTCGTGCCGGTCGAGCGGCCTTCCTGAAAATGGTAGAAGAAGTGAATCTGGTCGTTCTCGGTCGCGCCCAACACCGTCGAGCCGATGAGGATCGTTGCGATATTGAGCGAAATGCCCGTCAAGCGCATCACGAGAAACACCGACAGGATTGCGAAAAACGACGGAATCATCGTCATCAATCGGGCAGACGGGCTGCGAAACACCAGCAGAAATGCGAGAAAAATGATGCTCGCCGTGAGCGCGAAGCTTTCGGTTAAAGTAGGGAGTAGGCGCTGCGTAATCTGCGCGCCGAGGACTCCCTTGCCGACCACTTGACCGCGCACCGCGCGCAGCGTCGGATCAGCCGCCTGTGCCGCGGCCCATTGCCGCTCCACGAACGCGCGCATCGCGCCGACCCGGCCGAAGAGCTTCGCGCGCCCCCGGATGCTGAGTCTTACATTAGCGAGATTCGTCACATCGACATAGTTGCGCGCTGCGGGCTCGGTCAGCATGATCTGCTCGAGATCCGAAGCGAGTTTCGGCCACGCAGACGCGGACGCCGGCAGTTGATCGGATCCGGTTTCCACATAGCGCTCCCACCGTAGCACCGACGTCGGGCCGTCGACGGCGGTAATGCGTGGATCGCTCTCGAATTGGCGGGTCAATTGCTCCAGAGCGCGCAAGAAGTCCGGGTCGAGTGCATGGCCGGCTGGCGTCTGCAGCCAAAGCTCAACGACATCGAGGCCGTTCGACTGCTCGAAATGGCGAGTATCCTGCGCCACGCGCTCGCCGGGATTGACATAGGTCAAGACGTCCATTTCGAGGGCGAGGGGAGCAAACACGTGGGGAATGCCGAACAATGCGGCTGCTCCGCACAGCATCAACACGAGCGCACCGCAGACCAGTGGCCAGCGGTAGCGGCGGCTCGCCGGGACCAGCCTGTCGACGAAACCGGGAAACCACTTGCCCGCCGGAACTTTCTCGGAACGCAGCGGGGTGCGAATGAGCGACTGCAGCGCCGGAAACAAGGTGAAGCACGCTAGCCACGCGACGATGAGCCCGGATGCGGTCCATAGGCCCATCTCGCGCACGGGGCGAATGTCGGAGATCGCAAGCGCGCCAAATCCGACCGCGGTCGCGAACATCGAGGCGGTGCACGGTAGAAATTTATTCGCGATCGCACGCGCGTGGTGCTCGAGAAGCGTCGGCGAATCGTCCGGCTCGATATATCGAGAATGAACATACACGAGCGTCGAGGTCGTCGTGACCATCACGGTCAGCGGAACGATGGTCGAGATTACCGTGTGCGCCCAACCGAAGAGATCTGCCAATCCCATCGCGATCGCAACCACGGCGCCGAGCGTGAGCACAATGGCGGCCAACGCGCGCCAGGAGCGGTAGATGATCAGCACCAGCGTCATCAAGAAAATGCCGAATAGAGGCATGAAGCGTGCCGTCGCCGCGCCGGTTTGCCGCTCGAGCCAGGCGTCGAGCCACGGCGATCCGACTCGCCGGACCTGGGTGAATGGACCGCCTGTAGCCTCGAGGGGCAGCGCGAGCGAATCGATCGCCGCCAGTGTGTGGTTGCGCTCGGCGGGCGATGTCACGCGCAGCTCGAGCGAAATCCCGAGATAGTGATCGCCCAGCAGTCCGGCGCGGCGGAACAGAGCCGTCCCGGTGGCGAACTTTCGCAGCCGCTCGGCCTCGATAGGACTGATTTCCCCTGTCGGGCCTGCGCGGCGATACAGGTCGAGGAGGCTATGAGCCTCGAGGTGCGGAATCCCTGCGAGTCCGCGCTCGAGCCGGTCGGCGGCGCGCAGCGCGTTGAGGCTTAAAGGATCCGGCGCTTCGAGCATGATGAGCGCCTGTTCGCCCTCGGGAAAAAGCCGATCGAAATCGGCCGTGGCACGCACCACGGGATCGCCGGCCACGGCCAGACGCTCGATGGCAGGATCATTGGGCACCCGCAAAGCCCCGTATATGCCCGCCGCGGCGAGGATGACGAATGCGCCGGCAATCCAGCCTCGCGCGCGCAGCACGCGAAGAAAGATTTGAACGACTGCGGGCGAAGCGGGCAGACTCATGGATGACAGCGCGCTCCTTTCGACCGGGGAGGCCCTCAGCGCCGGAGAATGATAGCCTAAACACATGAGCACACTGATAGCAGCATCGCTGGCGACTCTGGTGTTCTGTGCGCCCGGATATCCGGGCGCAGAGGGCGATGCGCAGCCGCTGGTAGAGCAATTCGCGAGCGCCGCTGCGGCTGCCGCGGGCTGGCCCGCGGGAAGTCTCGCGGCCGTCTACGATCCGACCGAGGAAGGCGGCCTCGCGAAACTTAATCAAGCCGATGCGGTGCTCGCCTTCGTGCCGTATCCGTTCTTCGTTAAGCATGCGGCTCAGCTGCATCTGATGCCGCTCGTGCAAGCGGACATGGCGGACATTGGTCCGCAGCAGCGATGGACGCTGGTTGCGAAGTCCGGCCGCGTCAGCGGGCCGGCGTCCATGACGGGCTACACGATCCTCAGTGTCGCGGGGTACTCACCTGATTTCGTGCGGCACAGCGCTCTCGAAAACTGGGCGTTGCCCCCGGACGTCAAGATCGAGGCGACGGGACAAATACTCAGCGCCTTGAGAAGGGTTGCCGCCGGCGAGCCGGTCGCGGCCCTGCTCGATCAGACGCAGGCCGCGGCGCTGCCGAGCCTACCGTTTGCTCCCGAGCTGAAGGCCGCGATGCAGTCTGCGGAGTTGCCGGTTGCCATCATCGCGGTGGTCGGCTCCCGCCTAGCCGCGTCCCGTGCTCGGGCCCTGCAGGCGGGGCTCCTGAAGATGGGTCATACGCCCGGGAGCGCGGCGTCACTGGAGCCGTTACGTTTACACGGCTTCGTGCTGCCGACGCTGCCGGCCCACGCGGCAGCGCCGTGAGGAAACGGATCTGGTGCGGAATTCTGACGCTCGCAGTTGCCGCGTGCACGACGCTGCCGCGACCCGCGCCACCCTCGCCACCCGCACCAAGCGCGGCGCCACTCTCGATCACTGAGCTGGCTGCGGCAATCGCGGTCGATGCGAAGCGAAGTGATCATGAGGCGGACTCGGCGATTCGCGGCGAGCTGGCCGCAGAAGCCAGCCGCGATGCGCAGGCTTGCCTCGCGCGCGCGCCGCAAGCAGCAGCTTGTCTATACGGGCGCGCGGTCGCGCTCGGGCTCGAGGCGCGGGCACACCCCACGCGCGCGGGCGAGCTATTGAGCAACATGCTCGATACTCTGGCGCACGCCGAATCAGCGGATCCGATGTACGATGAGGCAGGGCCCGCGCGCGTGCGGGCGCTGGTACTGATCCGCGCGCCCGGTTGGCCGTTGGGGCCCGGCGACGCCGAGGCGGGATTGGCTGCCGCGCGCCGCGCAGTGACGCTGCGGCCGCTCTACCCCCCGAACCTGCTGGCGCTGGCGGAGGCGTTGGTAAAGATGGGAGACCTGAGCGGTGCCCGGGAAAGCTATACGCGCGCTCGCGACGCGGCGCTGGCGCTGCCTGCCGCGGCCGATCGAGACGAATGGCTGGGAGAAGCCGATCAGGGACTGCGGCGCAACTAGCTCGCCGCTCGAATGCGCCCGACCGCTAGTGAGGGCGTTGCGCAGCGATGTTGATGTCGGTACGGCACCGGGTACTGACGTCGACCTCCGCTCGGCCGCCACTGACTAAGGTCCACGGCAGCGGCAGATTATCGGAGATCACTGTTATGACGTGGTGGCCTGTCGCCGCCGCAGGGAAAGCAAACCGGCCGCCGGCATCGGTCTGCACGGAGAATCGCCCGTCCAGCACCACCGTGACGTTGGGCGCACCGGCTTCACCGGCATCGAACAGCCCGTTGTTGTTGGCATCGAGGTAGACGATTCCCGCGATTTCGCCGGCACCGGCGCCGGGCGTCCCGCCAAGGGGCGCGAAGTGCGAACCCGCGGCTCGTTTAAAGCGAAGCGTCAGAAATATGCCGCGTTCCTCGGCCGCCGGGACCAAAGTTGCCACGGGTGGCGTCAGCGGCGAGACCACGGTCAGCGGCGTCCAGGATCCGGTCCGGCTGTCGTAGTAAGTGGCCAGAACCTGCCAATTCCGGGAAACCTGGTAGGTCAACGAGACGTTGGCGGACACGCCCGGCGCGGCTCGCCCCTGCACGGCGGCCGCCCACTGCACATTGCCCTCAATGCCGAACTGGGTCGTGAATTGACCGCCGCCATTCGCGGCCAGCCCAAGCAATGTGCTGTCCTGCTGAAGATCATTGATGATGGCGCCGGTGATACGCTCGACGTAAGTCGAGGTGCTGAGCTGGATGCCGACGGGCGCCGACCAAGTTTGGTTCAGCGTCAGCGTGGCGTCCCGGCCGGTCTGAGTGTTGGCGTAATCGGCCTGCACGCGCCCGGTGCCCCAGGCATTGACATGATCGAGGAAACCCTCCAGCGACCAACTGTCGCCGCCGTCCGTGCGGCTGATGTTGGCGACGCCGCCGAGCCCCCAATCACGCGACAGCTGGTAGCGCGCGTCGCCGGTGACGAAGGTGGTGTCGGTGCCGAGACCCGATACGGAGTGCACTTCGTCGATGCCGACGTCCGCCAGCCACTGCCGGCTCTGATAATCGAGGCGGTAATAGCCGCCTTGCATATCATCGGACATCACCTGATTGCCCCAGGTCATGTTCGGATCGATTCGAAAGATGCCGGCATTCTGCTGGAACCGGCCTTGCGTGATCGACCCATCGACCCAGCCCCCGACGGCATTTGCCTTGCCGTCGACCTCGCCGTCCAGCAGATTCAGCTGCAGCCGTTCGCTGTGATCAGCCCAAGCAGCGCTCAGCAGACCCGTGGTGGAGGATAGGGGCGTGGCGCCGTCGACTACCGGGCCGATCTCGAGGTTCACGTCATGAGCCTCGATGAGCTGTCCGCCGACTGTCCAATGCGATGACGGAGACCACTGTGCGCCGGCCGTCGCGGCGGAGCCGTCCAAGGTGTGGAAATCGGGCACGACGATGCCGTCGTACAGACCGGGGACTCCGCCGCCCGCGGTGATCTGCAGTCCATCGGGTCCGCGCCATTCCGTGGTGAGGCCCTGCATCGGGCTGGTCGGTAGATAGAATCGCGGTTGAAGCCGCGCCAAGCCGATGTCGGGGGTATTGATGTCGCCCAGAGAGTTGTCGGCTTGCCAGTCGCCGTCGAAGGGCATGCCACGTTGCCTGAGCGTGATGACGCCGCCCTGGCCCTGCTCGCCCGGGCCGAGGTCTGCGCCCCCCGTGCGCGCGGAGGCATCGAGTGACCATGCGCCGAAGTCGGCTGTGTCCCATTGCGATTTGAGGACGATGCCGTTCTCCTCCACGTTTGTAGAGGAACCGCCTTCACGGGAACTCAGCGCGCTCACCACGCCGTCGACTTGCAGCGAGCGCGCCAACCCTTGGCTGTCGGCGGTCGCGTCATCGCTGGTGGAGATGTCGGGGGCCAGCGATCCGCCGCCGATGTATTTATCCTGATAGGCGGGTGCGCCCGGCAGGTTGGCGGCGCTCCAGGGCACTGAGGGCGCCGGCGTCACCGATTGCGCGTATGCCGCGCCAAGCCACGTGAGTCCGCCCAGCCCGCACAGGCCAAACGCGAGTCGGGGCGCGAGTTTGGCACGGAGTTTCATTCAAATCGTTGATTGAGCTCGGTCTGGTGCTTGCCCCATTCAAGGGTGCCCTTCACCGTGACGGGGAAAGTGAGCGTCGGGTGATCGTTCGTCGCCGTCGAGGGAGTCAAAAACACCTCGCGCTCTTCGTGCGGTAAAATTGGAAAATCCGAGGGGGTGAAATCGTAGGAGATTCCCTTTGCATCCGTGCCGGTCAGGAATCCGCTCAAGCGGCCGTGCGCGCTGCCTCCGTTGTGAACGCGAATCACCGGTACCTGCCGGCCGTTGAGTGTCGCGATCGTCGGTCCCAGCAGTTCCATGTCCGGCGCGCCATCGCCAATGGCCACATAGACGATGACGCCGATTCGACCGGTGATGGGAACGTCCAGGCCTTTGCTGACGGCGATCGAGGGTTTGGCGCCTTCGATCATCACCGCGAATCGGCATTCACCGGGCGGAGCGTCCGGCGGCACGGCCACCTCGAAGCGGTAACGCAAGGTTCCGCCGCCGGGTACCTCGACTTCGGGCCGCTCGATCGCGACCCAGGGCCGGCAGCTGCCGGGCTGCAGGTCGTCGTGGAAGGTCACGCTGAAGTCCCGGGACAAGGTCCAGTCCGCGGTATGAATGACATAGTTGGCCGACGCGGTCGATCGGTTGCTTACCTCGATCACGCCGCGCAGAGTTTTCCCGGGCTTCGCGGCGAGCTCGAAGCGCGGCGGCGAGACCAGCGCGGCAAATCCCTGTGCCTGAACGGGCACGGAAAGTACGAATCCGCAAAGAAAGAGAACAACCGGGAAGCTCCGTTGCATGATCATTCCTCGTCCATCTCAAAGTGATAAGTCACGGGAACCGCTCGCCCCATCAGGGACCCATCCACGGTGAACTGAAACGTCAGCGTGTCTTCCATGAAGAGCGTGGTGATCGGACCGGCATAGACCAGCACGCGATTGCCCGACTGAAGCTGACCCGGCAGAAAGCGCCCTTGAGTAACCCACGAAAGACCGACGGGCCCTGGCTGCTGCGCCGGCAACGAGAGATAGATTCGCCCCGAATGACGTAGCCAGGGCGTGACGTTGATGCGCACTCGAATCGTCGCGGTACCGACCATCAAGTTGCCGGCTCCCGAGCGTGACGGCGCCGCCGTCTTCCAGTGCATGCTCACCGACGGCTCGAGCGCCTGTGAACCGGAATCATCGATCGTGATCGATTTCGCCTGCGCCGTTGAGGCCCAGATTATGGTGAGTGCCAGGGCCAAAAAAAAAGTCGACCGGCCATGCGCGACGCTCATGGCGCACTCATCGTGTAGAGCACGGCGCCGCTGTACACGCCGGACTTCGGCACGGTGTTGTTCAAATAGGAAAACGTCCAGCAGCTCTCGTTCCAGGTGTTGCTGTCCATGGTGCCCACGGTCTGCACGCCGCCGTTGACGAAGGTGCCCGCCGGGAAGGGTTCGGCGCCGGCATCGCCGTTGCCGCCTGTTTTCCAGCTGATTTTTGAAAACGGAATGGTGTCGCCGGTGGTGTCGATCAACGCCGCCGGTACCGTGGCGGTGACCTGCGCGGCGGCGGTACTGCCACCCGCGGTGCGAAAGAAGCCGCCGATATACAGCTGGGCCGGTACGCTGCAAAACGTATAGCCGTCCCAAAAACTCTGCGTGGCCGTGCTGTCGGTGGTCATCGCCTGCGCGGTCGCATTGCCCACGGCGACAAGGGTCAACTTCGCCGATACCGTGTTGATGGTGGTGTTGATTCCGGGAGTGCCGGTTGGCTGACCGTTGCCCTGGATCGGCGTGTAGTTACCGCCGGTGAACGTGCCGTTGCCGACTTGCAGATAGATGGTCTGCGGCGCCGCCGCCGTGAGAGTAGCTGTATACGCCGAGGCAGAACCCGAGAAGGCCGCGAGCAGCACTGCGCCGGCCAATGCCGGGCGCAGCGTGCTGCGGCTGAATCGCACAGGATCGCCAGCCATCATTCCGGGCTGCTTGCCCGGGGACCATGGCGGAATGGCGTGCATCGACTAAGTACCTTGGCCCACGTCCGGTTACGGCATCGTCGCCGTGTAAGTCACGAGGCTGTTATTCACGCCGACGCCACCGTACGTACCGCCGGGGTAAACCGCGGTGTTGGCGTAGGCAAACGTCCACTTGGCATCTGCCTGGACGATCTTCGAGGCATTTGCCGTGAGGAGAACGCTGGCGCTTGTGCCGTTGGCGAGCGTTGGCGGCGTCAGCAATGTGTAAGTGCCGGTAAGCGCGACCGCAGCCGTAGTGATTTGCGTGAATGGGATGAAGTCGCCTGCGCCATCCGAGAGGCCGGCCACGGCCGTGGTGGCGACGAGCGTGACGTTGCCGCCGTTGCTCACGATGGCCGCAGTCTCGACGCCGGCCCCGATATCGCCGCCCACACCGGCGACGGGGGTGCTATTACCCACCGTCCCCGCGGCAGGGGAAAAGCTGATGAGATCGGTCGTGGCGTTGGTCGTGAGCGCTCCGGTCGTATAAGTGGAGCCGGTGCCGACGCGCAAATACAAAGTCTGCGGAATGAAGACCTCGAAATTCACCGTCGCTGACGCGGTAAGAGCTCCGGTACCCGAAGTAAAAGTAGAGGCGGCGGAGGCCACGAGCGGAAGCGTCAGCGCCGCCGTGGCCAACAAGGTTTTCAACGCCATCGAAATTTTCATGATCTGCTTCCTGTGCTGTGTATAAATTCAAAGTGCGCTGCCGCCAAATGCAGCTCCGTGCGCGTGGTGGCGATATTATGGAATCAGTCCGCAGGCACATTGATCCAGGTCGCAATTCGGATTGGGGATTGCGCAATTTTCGGCAGCGCCAGTCGACAAATGCTGGCTTTTGTGCGCCAGTTCGCACACCAATTGATCGATTGTTCAATCGATTGGAACCGCACTTTTGGGCAAGAGACTCGCCGCGAACGGGTCCTCCGCGAGCCTCAATCTTACTTGGATGCAACCGATTGCCGCGGGACGGGCACATACGCTTGAGCGAGCTTCGCATCATCGAGGAGGCTGCGCGAATGACAACGAACCAATCCTCCAAACGAAGGGCAGGGCCAACCACATGCGCCATACAAGGAACTTCTCACATGCATTGCACGCGGTATTGCTGACGGCGGGTTTGGGCCTTTGGGCAGTGTCGGCCGCCGCCACCGATTCCGACGACGCCTTCATTGCACGGACCATTAATTCGTCGACGATTCCGGCGAACGGCGATATCAACCCCTACGGCGTCGCGTTCGTGCCGCTGGATTTTCCGGGCGGCGGTACGATTGCCGCCGGCGATGTCTTGGTGAGCAACTTCAACAACGGCGCCAATCTTCAGGGCACAGGGACGACGATCATCTCGCTGACGCCGCGCGGGCCGATTGCGCCTCCGGGAACCGCGGTGACATTCTTCGCGGGTAGCCTTCCGGGACTCAGCACCGCCCTGGGGGCGCTGCGCGGCGGGTTCGTGGTGGTCGGCAACGTGCCCACCTCCGACGGCACGGTCGCCACGATCGGACAAGGTGCGATCGAGGTCATCGATCGCCGCGGCCGGTTAGTGCAAACCTGGACCGATCGGACGTATCTGGACGGGCCGTGGGACCTTGCGCTGGACGACCGTGGCACGCAAGCCTCGATCTTCGTCTCAAATGTGCTGAACGGCACCGTCGCCAGGCTCGATGTGGCGGTCGGCTCCAAGGGGGTCGTGCTGCTGCACAAGACGCTGATCGGCGCGGGCTACACGCATGTTCCGAATGCGGCAGCGCTGGTGCTCGGCCCGACGGGTCTGGCGTATGACGAAGATACGGATACTCTGTATGTAGCGTCGACCGCCGACAACGCGGTGTATGCAATTCCTCAGGCGCGCGGCAGGACGCAGCCTGCGGCGCGTGGACGGGTCGTGTTCGCCGATGAGCATCTGCGCGGTCCGCTGGCACTGCGATTTGCGCCCAACGGACATTTGTTGACGGCCAACGGCGATGCGGTGAATGCGGACGTGCTGCACCCCAGCGAGATCGTCGAATTCACGGTCGGCGGAGAGTTCGTGCGCGAGTACGACGTCGATTCGAGTCAGGGCGGCGCGTTTGGTCTGGACACGCTGCGCGACGGCCCGTTCGACTTTGCCGTCATTGATGATGTGACCAATAGCCTTTCGGTGTCGAAGTCCCACGACGATTAGGCTTGATCGCTGCTAAGCTCTGCACATGATACGGGGTCTCTGCGAGTACATGCACGGGGTGCGCCCGCCGATCGAGCGCGCCCCGTCGTGACGATCTCGCTCGAGAGTGTTCCGAGCTTTTCCGCGCGCGCAGCCCTTGCGGCCGCGGAACAAGCCTACGGCATTCATGGAACCGTGTCGGCTCTGCCGAGCGAGCGGGACCAGAACTTTCTGATCGTCGATCCTCGCGGCAGTAGTTTCGTCTTGAAGATCGCCAATCGGGACGATGCGCCGGAGCTGCTGGACTTTCAAAATCAAGCGATGCGGCTCGTGGCGAAGTCGCTGCCCGATTTGCGCGTGCAGCGGATCGTGCCGTCCCGCAAGGGACGGGATCTCGCAACGGTCCACAATCCTAGAGAGCATACCGACCACCTGGCGCGCTTGCTCACGTGGATCGACGGCGAGGTACTGGCCAGGAGCGGATCGCGCAGTCCCGGCTTGTTCGAGTCGATCGGCGCAAGCATGGCGAAAATCGACGCCGCGCTGCAGGGTTTCGCCCATCCTGCGATGCATCGCATGTTGCAATGGGATCTACGGCATGCGGGACTGGCTCGAGAGCACGTGCACCTGCTGCCGCGAAAGCGGCGCGCCGGCATCGAGCGCACATTCGCCAGCTGGGAGAAAATAGAATGGGCGCGCTTGCCTCACGGCGTCATTCACGGCGACGCCAACGACTATAATGTGGTCGTCGATGCCGGGCGCATGGTAGGCCTGCTGGATTTCGGCGACATGGTGCATTCGGCGACCGTTTGCGATTTGGCCGTTGCGCTTGCCTACGCCATGCTCGATGAACAGCAGCCGTTGGCGGCCGCGGCGCAAGTCATCGGCGCCTATCACCGATACCATCCGCTGAGCGCAGCGGAACAGCAGGTTCTGTTTCCATTGATACTTTCCAGATTGGCCATGAGCGTGTGTTATGCCGCCCATAATCGTGCGCGCAATCCTGAGGATGCCTATCAAGTCGTGACCGAAGCCGCGGCGTGGAAGCTGCTGGATAAGCTCGAACTCCAGTCATCGGGCGATGTGTTCACGATGATCGTAGATGCCTGCGGAGTGCCGGTGCATATGCAACTAAATGATTGCAATTAACATTGTACCGGGATAATATGCAGCCAAGAGGTTGCATATGAACAGATCCACCGACCGCATTGAAAGAAAGGTCTTGCTAAGAGCCCCGCGCTCGGGAGTCTGGCGCGCGCTGTCCACTGCCGGGGAATCCGGTTTTGACAAGGTCCCGCCGGCGCGGCGCAAGGAGGCGTTTCGCATGAACAGCGGCGGCTGGGATACGCAGTTGAACAACATCGAAAAGCATGTCGCCGCGCTTTAGCGCGCCTTCGAGGGTCATTGCGCTGAAGAGCTCGGACTTGCGCAAGTCTGCGCCGGTATTCTCGGCGCTGGGCGATGAGACGCGTCTGCGTCTCATCGCGCTCCTGTGCGCAGGAGGTGCAATGTCGATCGCGCAGCTCACATCCGGAACCGATATCACGCGGCAGGCCGTCAGGAAGCATCTGCAGGTGCTCGCAAATGCGCGCCTGGTGCGCGATATCAAGGTCGGACGGGAGCGATTGTGGGAGTTCGAAGCGGCGCGATTGGAGGAGGCGCGGCGCTCACTTGAGGTAATCGCGCAACAATGGGACCACGCGCTGATGCAGCTGAAGTTGGTCGTGGAACGCTAAAGGTTATTGGACTATGATCCCGCGAGCGCCGCATCGACCGGCACGTTGCATCGGGAGAAGCTTCATGACACTGCGCAGCGCCCACAGACTCCGATCCGTTCTGTGCATTTCGGCAATTTTGTTTTCTGCCGGGGCCATCGGTGCAAACGCGGCAACGACTCAAGTCTCGGCAGCGCAGGCGCAGTTCGGGGGCCAGTGCACGGAGGGGCTGGCCGAAGGGCGCCACGTGACGACGGACTGCACGGTCAATTGGACCGACAAGGACGGCAAAGTTTATTGTTTCAGCACTGAGGCGGCCAAGAAGTCCTTCCTGGAGGATCCGACGGCGAACCTGCAGCGCGCGCGCGACTTTATCGCCGCCAGCAGCGTCGAATCCACCGAGCAAGCCATGCAATATTTCCAGGGTAGCGATGCAGAAACCCTGGTCAAGGGGCTGATCAGCGCCAAGATAAAGGCGAACAACGGTATTTTCCCCCTCGATGATCCTCTCAACGGCCAGCATCTCAAGCTGATCTACGACGACATCGATTTCACTCGAACAATCGATGGTTACGGTTTCTTTCCGGACGTAAAGTTCCACGACCAACAGAATCCCGACAGAAGGTATCTCATCGATTTCTGGGTACTGCCGGAACATGGGCAGCTGCAGCTGCAGGAGACCCGCATCTACAAGGAGCCGCTGCAGGTGGACGGCAAATGGACCACGATGGCGCGCCAGCCGATTCCGTGGTGGTGGATACCCGCATCCGAACACCCGGGTCATCTTGCGACCAAGCGAGGGTGGGAAGTAATGTCGGCGGTCGAACAAAATGCGGTAAAGGAGAGCGCGAAGAACGGCGGGGTATTCAAGCTCAAGGATGACAAGACCGGCCAAGAGTTGAGTTTAGAGTTTGTCGATACCCACCAGCCCGTTAGGCAGCTCGACAACGATGGGCATTACTTCGCCTGCACGGATTTTCGCGTGGTCGGGACCAAGGACCAAATTTACGATATTGACTTTTGGATCAGCGACAAAGACGGCAAAATGACCGTGGATCAGGCCAAGGTGCACAAGGTTCCGGAGCTGAAGAGCGGGCAATGGATTCAGGTGCCGCGCTACGAATGGAAGGACGTCGGCAACTCCCACGTCGTGCCTTAAGGCAGGCGAATCGCGCGCAGATCTTCCACGATGCGGCCCGACTGCAGCACTTCGGCATCGTGCGCATCGTCCCGCTGCCGCTCTTTGAGCGCCGCCGCATACCATTCGCGCATCGAGCCCAAGCCCAACAGGCGCGCGCCGTACGCGGCGGCAACTGGGTCGAGCCTTAGCCCAAAGGTTTGAATACGAAACGCCACAGGAGCGAAAAAGGCATCCACCGCCGTGAATGTCGGGCCTGCCAAGAAGGGACCGGCGAAGCGGTGCAGGCCGTCGTTCCACAGGGCGCCTATCCGAGCGAGATCCCGTTCAAGCGCGGCAGGTGTTTCATGAAGGCGGACGCGGACGCCGCAGCTCATGGAGCAGCGGCTGCGTAGTTCGCTGAATCCCGAGTGCATCTCGGCGGATGCGCTTCGCGCCCAGGCGCGCGCCGCCGGATTCGCCGGCCAAACTCGGTCATGCCGTTCCGCGAGATATTCGACGATGGAGAGCGAGTCCCACACCACGTCGTCCCCGTCGATGAGGCACGGCACTTTGCCGCTCGGTGAAATCTTTCGAAATCCCTCCCAGTCCGAGGATTGCCCGAACGGCAATAGGTGCTCCTCAAAGGCGATTTGAAGCTCGCGCATCACCACCCATGGCCGCAAGGACCATGACGAGTAGTTCTTGTTGGCAATGTACAGTCCGTACATCGATCGTGGTCTCACCGAGGTTGTTGTCCTCCCTCAGATGATACTGACGTCACCTCATCATTGAAAGGCGCTGTCCGATGCGCCGCGTCGCGCCGATATCGTGCCTCAAACCCTGCGCACCAAGTACACAATGAGAAGGAGAATAAGTACTGTCCCGAGAATGCCGCCGCCGATGTACATAGTAGTATCCGGTAGGTGAAGGAACTTCAGTAGACGCCGGGCCGGCCCTTAGTGTCTGTGCGAACGCGTACATAGCGAGCGTTGAGCGCTAGATACGCTAGACTTAAGCGGACCCTGGGAGAGTCTTGATGAGAGCACACTACGTGGCTGCTTTGGCGTACTCGCTTACCCTGGCCGCTGCGACTGCCGCACAAGGTGCGCCGGCATGGAGCGAGGGAACCCACTACTTCTTGGTGGAGCCGGCGCGTCCGACTTCCGTGCCGCCGGGCAAGGTTGAGGTGACCGAAGCGTTCTCCTGCGGCTGTCCGGCGTGCAATGGGTTCCTACCCGTCATGCGCAAGTTGAGCCAGAGCCTGCCGCCGAATGCCGTCGTCGACTATCTGCCGGTGTCCTTCAATGCGGGCGAGGACTGGCCCATGTTCGGTGCGGTCTGGAAGACGGGCGAGCTGAGCATTGATCCGGCGGCGCACGATGATCTGGTGCTGGCCTATCATGTGGACGGCACCCCGACCATCATCGTCAACGGCAAGTACCGGCTTCACGCCGAGTCCGCCGGCGGTACCGACCAATTGATCGAGTTGGTGAACTGGTTGGTGGCAATGGAAAGCGGCAAAGAAAGGCAACGAGGGAAAGCAAGCAGCCGTGTCGCCGCGCGCGCGGTGACGTTCAATGACTGAATCCCTGTTGTTGTGGGGCGTGCTGTTCGGCTCGATCGGCCTTGGGTTCTTCATCTACGGTAAGAAGCAGCGCGCCGTAGTACCCTTGCTGTGCGGAGTGGCGCTGATGGTGTGCCCGTATGTGGTGCCCAACGCTTATGCATTGGTCGCCGTCGGTATTGGCCTCATGGCGATTCCGTATTTCTTTCGGCTGTAGGTTAAGAAAACTTCTCCCAAGCATGACCCTTCTTGTCGATGTTAAGATTTCTTTGCGGTTGGGGCGCGCAAAGTGACTGGGCGCCCCCTGGCTTTGATGACGCGGCGCATGGAATCATCACTGAATGGAAATAGACGCTCCTCCTGATGGCACGCCGGCCCCTAACGACCCGCCACTGAACGCACCGCCCGACGACTCGAACCGACGACGCACGCTGCGCTGGGTCATTATCGGCGTGGCCGCGGTGATTGTTGCCATCATCGCTTACCAATTGATCACGTTCATGCTCCAGCCGCAGCAACGGCGCGGACGCTTTCTCGACGGCGGCAATCAACCGGTCGGCGTTACGCGGATCGGACGGGGCGACATTCGCTTGACCCTGCGCGCGCTCGGCGCGGTCACGCCGCTGACGACCGTTACCGTGAACACGCAGATCAACGGGCAGCTGATGTCGGTCGGCTTCAAGGAGGGTCAATTGGTGCGCAAGGGCCAGTTTCTCGCGCAGATCGATCCGCGGCCTTATCAAGTGGCCTTGGAGCAGGATGAGGCGCAACTGGCGCGAGACGATGCAACGCTGCAACAGGCGAAGATGGATCTCGCGCGATACCAAACACTGTCCCAACAGACGTCGATCCCGCGCCAAACATACGAAGATCAGGTCTGGGTCGTCAAACAGGATCAAGGAGCGGTCGACTCGGACAAGGCGCAGATCAAGGCGCAGCAGCTCAACTTGATCTACTGCCACATCGTGGCTCCCTCGGACGGACGCGTCGGGCTGCGGCTCGTTGACCCCGGCAACTATGTGCAAGCCGGCTCAACCACCGGTCTCGTCGTTCTCACGCTGCTGAAGCCGACCACGGTCGAATATTCCGTGCCCGAGGATGACCTGCCGCAGATCATGGCGCGCGTGCATGGGGGCGCAAAATTAACCGTCACTGCCTTCGATCGGGCCAACGTGGCGCAACTGGCCACGGGTGAATTCTCTGCGATCGACACTCAGGTGAACACCACCACCGGAACGGTAATGCTGCGCGCCAACTTTGACAACGCGGATGAAAGCCTTTACCCCAACCAGTTCGTGAATGTCGTGATGCTCTTGGATACTCTCAAGGACGTCGTCACCGTGCCGGTAGCCGCGGTGCAGCGCGGTGCGCCCGGGACCTACGTGTACCTGCTCAACGAGGACAACACCGTGTCCGTGCATAAGATCAAGCTGGGCGCGCAGGATGGGGACCTCTATGCCGTCGACTCTGGATTATCGCCCGGCGACCGAGTCGTGACCGACGGCGCGGACCGGCTGCGCGACGGGGCGAAGGTCAGCGTACCGGACAATTCGAAGCCGCCGGCTGCGGGTAGAGAGGCTGGAAAGGCNNAACATCAGGTTCTTGAATCCGAGGGCGATACCGACGCCCCGTCTCACCCGCGAGGGCTCGGCGGCGCGCCCGGCGCCGCCGGCAGTGCGAATCGGCAGCGGCACCACCGGCCGCCGCCGGGCGCGCCGCAGTCCTCGCAGACCACCAAGCCGTGATCCGGGTGCAACGCCACTCGATCGGATGAAACCGGCATGAATCCGTCCCGGTTGTTCATTAACTTGCCGGTCGCGACCAGTTTGTTGATGGCCGCGATCCTGCTCAGCGGGCTGTTCGCGTTCAGGTACCTACCGGTGTCCTCGCTCCCGGAAGTCGACTATCCAACCATTCAGGTGCAGACGTTTTATCCCGGCGCGAGCCCGGAAGTCATGACCTCNNTGCCCGGTCTGAATCAGATGACTTCCGCCAGCTCCGCGGGCGCCTCGGTCATCACGCTGCAGTTCAGTCTCGATCTCGGCCTGGATGCGGCGGAACAGGAAGTGCAGGCGGCGATCAACGCGGCCGGCTATCTGTTGCCGAACGATCTACCGACGCCGCCGACTTACGCCAAATTCAATCCCGCCGATGCGCCGATCATGACGCTCGCGGTCACTTCTAAAACACTGAAGCTCACGGATGTCGAAGACTTAAGCTTTACCCGGCTGGCACAAAAGATCTCGCAGCTGCCGGGCGTCGGCGTGGTCAGCATCTCCGGCGGCCAACGGCCGGCTGTGCGCATCCAGTTCAATCCGCGGGCACTGGCCAAGTACGGGCTTAATATCGACGATCTGCGCACGACAATCGCCAATTCCAACAGCAACTCGCCGAAGGGGAGTTTCGACGGCGCCACGCAGTCCTCATCGATCAACGCGAACGATCAGATCACCGGCATCGATGGTTATCGCGCCATTATCGTGGCCTATCACAACGGTTCTCCGGTGCAACTTTCCGATGTTGCGAAGGTTCTCATGGCGCCGGAGAACACCAAGCTCGCCGCGTGGGCCAATGCGACACCGTCGCTGATCCTGAACATTCAGCGCCAGCCCGGCGCCAATGTGATCCAAGTGGCCGACGCGGTGAAGAAGCTTCTGCCGCAAGTCATCGCCGATATGCCCCCGGCTCTGGAAATCAGCATATTGAGCGACCGCACGCAGACCATCCGCGCCTCCGTATCCGACGTGGAATTCGAGCTGATCCTGGCGGTGGCGTTGGTGGTGCTGGTGATCTTCCTGTTCCTGCGCAATCTTCCGGCGACCATCATTCCGAGCCTATCCGTGCCGCTGTCGCTGGTCGGCACGTTCGGCGCGATGTACCTGCTCAACTATAGTTTGGACAATCTTTCACTGATGGCGCTCACCATCTCCACGGGCTTCGTAGTGGACGATGCCATCGTGATGATCGAAAACATCTCCCGCTATATCGAGAGCGGCGAGGAGCCGATGGCGGCCGCGCTCAAGGGCTCGCGGCAGATCGGCTTCACCATCATCTCGCTGACCGTGTCGCTGATCGCCGCTCTGATTCCCCTGTTATTCATGGGTGAAATCGTAGGCCGGCTATTTCACGAATTCGCGATCACGCTCGCCGTGACGATCGTGATTTCCGCTGCCGTTTCGCTCACCCTGGTGCCCATGCTATGCGCGCGCCTGCTGCATCATCGATCGGATGCGAGCCGCAGCCCGTGGGATTTGAAGTCCGAGCGCGGCTTTCAATGGATCATCAATCAATATAGCCGCGCCTTGACCTGGGTGCTGGACCGTCAGGGTCTGACCCTTATCATCGCGGGTGCCATGCTGGTGGTGACCTTGCTGATGTACGTTTTCATCCCCAAGGGTTTCTTTCCGGTACAGGACACCGGAATAATCCAAGGAATCTCCGAAGCCTCGCAAACCATTTCGTATTCTGCGATGGCGCAGCGCCAGCAGGCGCTCGCCGCCGCAATCAGCAAAGACCCTGATGTCGTCTCCTTGAGCTCCTTCATCGGCGTCGATGGTTCCAACTCGACGCTCAACAGCGGGCGCTTTTTGATCAATCTGAAGCCGCGTGCCGATCGGAGTCTGCACGCCAGCGACATCATCCGGCGGCTGCAGAAGGAAACGGCCGGCGTGATCGGCATCACCTTGTACATGCAGCCGATGCAAGACATCACGATCGATTCTGCGGTGAGCCGAACGCAGTACCAGTTTGTCGTCGAAAGCACGGACATCAATGATTTTGCGACGTGGATCCCTCGACTGATGCAGAAGCTGTCGCAGCTGCCGCAGCTCGCCGACGTCGCCAGCGACATGCAGCAGCAGGGAACCGCCACGGACTTGGTGATCGATCGGGCCACCGCGGCGCGCTTCGGCATCACGCCGGCGACGGTCGACAATGTGCTGTACGATTCCTTCGGCCAGCGCATCGTCTCGACCATCTATTCGCAGTCGAATCAGTACCGGGTCATTCTCGAGGCGGATCCGTCGATTCAGCGCTCGCTGGCAGGACTGTCGGAGCTGTACCTACCGTCCTCCTCATCGACCAGCAATGGTCAGGTGCCCCTGTCGGCGATCGTGCATATCAATCAGCGCGCAGGACCTTTGCAAATCACGCATTTGGGCCAGTATCCTGCGACGACAATTTCGTTCAATCTGGCGCCCGGCGCTTCGCTGGGGTCGGCGGTCGAGGCGATCAAGCAGGCGGAAAAATCCATTCAACTGCCGGGAAAGTTCGTCACCGCCTTCCAGGGCACGGCGGCCGCGTTCCAGCATGTCTTGACGAACCAGGCGCTGTTGCTGCTGGCATCCGTGATCACGATGTACATCGTGCTCGGCGTGCTCTACGAGAGCTTCATTCACCCCATCACGATTCTCTCCACGCTGCCCTCCGCCGGCATCGGCGCCATGCTTGCGCTGATGATCGCGGGCGACGACCTCGACGTGCTCGGCATCATCGGAATTATCCTATTGATCGGCATCGTGAAGAAGAACGCCATCATGATGATCGATTTCGCGCTCGATGCGCAGCGCCACGGCGGTCTGGCGCCGCGTGAGGCGATTACCCAGGCCTGCCTGCTGCGCTTCAGGCCCATATTGATGACTACCATGGCGGCCTTGCTCGGTGCGCTGCCGTTGATGCTGAGCACGGGCGCGGGCTCGGAGCTGCGGCGTCCGCTCGGTGTGGCCATCGTCGGTGGTCTGATCGTGAGCCAAATGCTGACGCTGTTCACGACGCCGGTGATTTACCTGGCCTTCGACCGCGTGGCGTTGCGTTTGCGGCGCGTATGAACCTGTCCCAGCCATTCGTCGAACGCCCGGTCGCCACGACTTTGCTGACCGTGGGCGTGGCGCTGGCCGGCGCGCTGGCCTATAGCCGCTTGCCTGTTTCACCGCTGCCCCAAGTGGACTTCCCGACGATCTCGGTATCGGCCTCGCTGCCCGGCGCCAACCCCGAAACTGTGTCCACCAGCGTGGCGGAGCCCTTGGAACGCTATCTCGGGCAAATCGCCGATATCACCGAAATCACTTCCAACAGCACCACCGGGCAGACTCGCATCACGCTGCAGTTCGATTTGGACCGCGACATCGACGGCGCGGCGCGCGACGTGCAGGCTGCGATCAATGCCGCTTCGGCCGACGTGTCGACCAGCCTCTCCAGCAATCCTACCTATCGGAAGGTGAATCCCGCGGATGCGCCCTTGATGATTTTGGCCCTTAGTTCGAAGACCTTGACGCGCGGTCAGTTGTACGACGCCGCCAGCAATGTTCTGCAGCAGCGACTGTCGCAGCTGGACGGCATAGGCCAGGTCTCGATCGGCGGCGCCACCTTACCGGCGGTCCGAGTCGAGCTGAATCCGACCGCGATGTTCAAGTACGGCATCGGTTTGGAGGACGTTCGGGCAGCATTGGCTTCCGCCAATGCCAACAGCCCAAAGGGCGCGATCGAGGAGGGAGATCATCGATTGCAACTCTATACGAATGACCAGGCGCGCCAAGCGAGCGACTATCGGCCGCTGATCGTTGCTTATCGAAACGGCGCAGCGGTGCAGCTGTCCGATGTGGCCGATGTGGAGGATTCGGTCCAGGATTTACGCAACGAAGGCCGCGCCAACGGGCAACCGTCGGTGCTCGTGATCCTATCCCGTCAACCGGGCGCCAACATCATCGATACGGTCGACCAAGTGACGGCGGAACTGCCTCAGTTGCAGGCGGCGCTGCCCAGCGACGTCAACCTCTCGATCGCCTCCGACCGCAGCGTCACCATTCGCGCTTCGCTGCGGGACACCAAGTGGACACTGCTGCTGGCGGTGGCGCTGGTCACGTTCGTCGTATTTCTGGTGCTCGGCGACGTTCGCGCCGCGCTGGTGCCGGCGGTGGTCGTTCCCGTTTCGATCGTCGGCACATTCAGCGGCATGTATCTGCTGGGGTACAGCTTGGATAACCTCTCCTTGATGGCACTCACCATCGCGACCGGATTCGTGGTCGATGACGCGATCGTCGTGCTGGAGAATATTTCCCGCCACGTCGAACACGGCACGCCGCGGCGCGAAGCGGCATTGCGCGGCGCAAAGGAGGTGGGATTTACCGTACTATCGATCAGCATTTCATTGATTGCGGTTTTCATTCCCATCCTGCTCATGGGCGGCATCGTCGGCCGCCTGTTTCGCGAATTCACGGCGACAATGTCGCTGGCGATCGTGATCTCCATGGTGATTTCATTGACCACGACGCCGATGATGTGCTCGCTGCTGTTGCGCCCGCCGCGCCATCCACCGGGGCGGCCGCCACGGCGCAGCCTGTTCGAGCGCGCACTCGGGTTTTACGAACGCACCCTTAAGCAAGCGCTGCGTCACGGTCGCCTTGTGATGCTGGCGCTGGGCGTAACCATCGCGCTCAACGTGCTGCTTTTCATAGTAATTCCCAAGGGCTTCTTCCCCCAAGAAGATACCGGCATAATCGTCGGCGGCATCGTTGCCGATCAAAGCATTTCCTTCCAGTTGATGAAGGAAAAGCTCGCCCAACTGATGACCATCGTGCAGGCAGACCCGGCGGTGGAAAGTGTCGCCGGTTATACCGGCGCCGGCAGCGGCGGCGGCGGCTCGCAGACCAACACCGGCTCCGTCTACGTGCTGCTCAAACCGCTGTCGGTGCGCAAGGTCTCTTCAGATCAGGTGATCGCTCGCATGCGCGGCAAGCTGGCGCAAGTGCCGGGCGGCCGGCTGTTTCTTCAGACGATCCAGGACATTCGGGTCGGCGGGCGCCAGGCCAATGCGCAGTACCAATTCACGCTGCAGGCGGACAACATCAATGATCTCAATGATTGGGGACCGAAGCTGCTAACCGCTCTGCAGCACAGTCCTGTGATCGCGGACGTCAATTCCGATCAGCAGCAAAAGGGCCTTGAAACCGATGTGAATTATGACCGCGGCACCGCGGCTCGGCTCGGGCTGACCATCGGTCAAATCGACAGCACGCTCTACGACGCGTTTGGACAACGTCAGGTCTCGACGATCTACAACGCGCTGAATCAGTACCATGTAGTCATGGAAGTCGCGCCGCGTTACTCGCAAAGCCCGGACACGCTCCGCGACATCTACATCAGCACCGCGGCAGGGGCGGCCAGCGGCACGCAAAGCACCAATTCCTCGGCGGTGACTGCGGGCACGTCGACGTCGGCCGCCGGAGTGAGCAACTCGGTGGAAAATGCCTTGACCAACGCCATTGCCAATACGGGCCGCGGCGCCGTGTCGAACGGCGCCGCCGTCAGCTCGAGCTTGGAGACCATGGTGCCCCTGGCGGCGGTGAGCAGCCATAGCTACGGCACCACACGACTGGCGGTGAACCATCATGGTTTGTTTGCCTCAACCACGATTTCATTCAATCTTCAGCCCGGCATGTCCTTAAGCGACGCCAGCGCCGCCGTTACCCAAGCAATGGAGGAAATCCATATGCCCACCTCGATTCACGGCATCTTTGCCGGCACGGCCGGCACGTTTCAACAATCCCTATCGAGCGAACCGCTGCTGATTGCGGCGGCGCTGCTCGCGGTATACATCGTGCTCGGCGTGCTCTACGAGAGTTACATTCATCCCATCACCATCATTTCCACTTTGCCCTCGGCAGGCGTCGGGGCCTTTCTTGCGTTGATGGTATGTCATACGGAATTCAGCATCATCGGGATGATCGGCGTCATATTGCTGATCGGAATCGTGAAAAAGAATGCGATCATGATGATCGATTTCGCCATTCACGCCGAGCGCACCCAAGGAATTGCGCCGCGCGAGGCAATCTATCAAGCCTGCCTGCTGCGATTCCGCCCGATCATGATGACGACGCTTGCGGCCTTGCTCGGAGCCGTTCCGCTCGCCTTTAGTTTTGGGAACGGCGGCGAACTTCGAAGGCCCCTCGGCATTTCCATCATGGGCGGCCTGATCGTCAGCCAGATTCTGACGCTCTACACGACGCCGGTGGTCTACGTGTATCTTGATCGCCTGCAGAGTTGGGCGAAGCGTCACTGGCCGCGGCGCTGGTCGGATGGCGGGGCGGCGGAGGCGATCATATGAAGACCAGCCGGTTGTTGCAGATCGGCCGCATATGCGGCGTGGCGGCCGTGTCGCTGGCCTTATTCGCCTGCAAGGTCGGGCCCGATTATCGGCGGCCGGATGCGCCGGTTCCGGCTGCTTACAAGGAATCGCCGGCCGATGCCCTCGAATGGAAACCGAGCTCACCGCAGGACGGCAAGGACCGCGGAGCCTGGTGGGCGATTTTCGACGACCCAGAGTTGGACCAGCTGGAACGTCAGGTCAATATTTCCAATCAGAACGTCAAGGAATATGAGGCCGAGTACCGCCAAGCTGTGGCGCTGCTGAAGGAGGCCAAAGCGCAATTGTACCCAACGCTTACCATCGGCGGCGGCGTGCAGCGCGGCGGCGGCGGCGGGGGCACCGCGGCTGTCTCGAGCACGGTCGGCAGCGGCGCAGGCGGAACCACGCGCACCGAAATCACGCTCGAGCCCCAACTATCGTGGCAACCGGATATCTGGGGCACCGTTCGCCGTCAGGTCGAGAGCCGCCATGCAGGGGTGCAGGTGAGCCAAGCGGATTTGGCCAATGCACAATTGTCGGCGCAGGCGACTCTGGCCGCGGATTATTTCGATTTGCGCGCCGCCGACTCGCTTCGGACATTGCTGGCGCAATCGGTGTCCCTGGACCGGCGGGTACTTGAAATCACCGAGAATCAATTGAAGTCGGGAACCGCCAGCAACGGCGACCTGGCCGCCGCCCAGGCACAGCTGCAGGCGGCGCAGGCACAGTTGGTTGCGGTCGATCAGCAACGAGGCACTTACGAGCACGCAATCGCGGTATTGACGGGACATCTACCGTCGGAGCTGGCGATTCCGCCGGCGCCCTTGGCTGCCACGGTACCGGTGCTGCCCGTTGCCGTTCCGTCCACTTTATTGGAGCGCAATCCAGGCATTGCCGCCGCAGAGCGGCAGATGCAGCAGGAGAATGCGCTTATCGGGGTCGCGATCGGGGCCTATTTCCCGACGATCAGCCTGAGCGCGCTCGGCGGTTATGCCGGAGACCCGCTGTCAAAGCTATTCAACATCGGCAACCGCATTTGGTCCCTGGGGGCGACGGCGAGCGATAGCTTGTTTCAGGGCGGTTATCAAGTCGCGGCGGTCGCGGGAGCCCGCGCAAACTACGACCAATATGTGGCTGCCTACCGTCAGACGGTGCTGTCGGCGTTCCAACAGGTGGAAGATGAGTTGCTGGCGCTACGGGTTCTACAGCAAGAAGCGCAGTTCCAGAAAGAGGCGGTAAAATCAGCGCAGGTGGCGTCGGATGTGGCATTGAACGAATTCAATGCCGGCACCGTCGCCTACACGACGGTGATCACCGCCGTGCAGACTCTGCTGGCCGATCAGCAATCCGCGCTTGCGATACAGCAAAATCGGCTGGTCTCCAGCGTGACGTTGATCGAGGCGCTCGGCGGCGGCTGGAATGAGTCGCAGCTTTCCCATGAATAATCTATTGCGCTATCACCCGAGGATTCTGATTTCCGCAACGGTCGGAATAGCGATTTACTTTTTTCTTCCCGGGTCCTGGTCGGTGCTCAGCCGTGTGCTGGTCGGGTGGAACGCGGGCGTCGCCCTATTCCTGATCCTGATCTACGTCTTCATGGTGGGCTTGACTGCCCAACAGATTTGTTTGCGGTACAGAGAAGAGGATCAGTCCGGGCCGGTCATTCTGGTCATCGTCACCATTGCGGCTTTGCTGAGCCTGGTCGCCATCGTGCAGCCTCTGGTCGCCCTGAAGCAGGCGGCCGGCGCCGACCGGATCGCTCACTTCGCGCTTGCGGCGCTCACGTTGATCGATTCTTGGGTCCTCGTTCCCACCATATTCACGACCCATTACGCCGACATGTTCTATAGCGCCGCGGAAGATGACCGTCCGCTGCATTTCCCGGACACTCCAATGCCCGTCTTTTGGGATTTCGCCTACTTTTCGTTCACGATCGCCGCAGCCTGCCAAACGGCGGATGTGTCGACTACTCGAGCCTCGGTCCGCAAAGTGGTGATCGCACATGCGGTGATTTCATTTCTATTCAATGCTTCGATTCTGGGTTTTGCGGTTAACGTCACCGCGGGGCTGATCGGCGGCAGCTGAGGCGGGCACGACCGGCGGCAACAAGCTCGCCAGCCGCGGCGGCTCGACTTGGCGCACCCAAGCGAAGGCCACGATGTGCTCGAGAATATGCTGCACGTAGCCGCGAGTCTCCGTGTAGGGGATGTTTTCGATCCAGATGTCCGCATCCATCGGCTTGGGCGGCAGCCAATGTGCGGTCGGTATCGGCCCTGCATTGTAGGCCGCGAGGCCTAGCGCAAGTTGATTGCCATAGCGATCGAGCAGCTCATGCAGGTACGCTGCGCCTAAGGTCACGGCGACGGATGGATCGAACAGGCCGTCGCGCGGCGCCGGTGCCGGCAGACGCCAGCGCCGGGCCACGGCAGCGGCGGTCGCCGGCAGCATCTGCATCAGGCCGCGCGCGTCCGCGCGCGACACTGCATCCTTGCGAAATAGGCTCTCTTGACGCATGACTGCGAGGAGCCAATCGGCGGATACCTGCGTGAGCTTACTGGCGGCTGCCACGGATTCTTGGTAGGGGCGAGGATAGCGCAGACGTACATCGTCCCATTCGCCGGCCTGCGCTAGGGTTGCGATGGACTCGGCGTACCAGCCCCAGCGCGCTGCCAAACGGGCGGCCTGCACTTTCAGCGCGGGCTCGGCGCCGCCCAACACCGCGGTCCATTCCGCTACCGCCTCATCCGCCATATCGCACTCGAACAGCTCGTGCGCCCGCACCAGGCCGGTCTCGGCTGCGAGCGCAGTCTGCACGGCTGCATCGACCGGCGATGACCGCGCATTCATGTCGTAAGGGCGATGCAGCCGGTCGGCTGCGAGATAGCCGTAATAGTCGCGTAAGCCGGCAATATCCGCGAACAATGGCGCTGCCGCTTCGCTGCCGGAGATCGCGGCCACCGCGCGCGCGCGCCAGTAGCGCCAGCGCGGCTGTGCGCCAAGGCTCGAGGGCATTTGTTCGATCCAATCGAGCGCCTTTTGATAGTCGCCGGCCCAGAGTGCTGCGCGAACTCGCCATTCCTCGACCTGACCGTCGACTGCTCCTAAGCTCAAGTCGCTGAACAGCGTCATGGCCGCCGGGTCGTGGCCGTATGCGGCGCCGAGCGCGGCGGAGCGTTGTAATCGGTCGTGCAGCGCGGGAGTCATATCCGGCCGCGCCTGCAGCAGCGGCAGCAGCATGAGGGCGGCCGCAATATCGCTGTCCGAGAGCCGGTTGAATCCGGCCTCCAGCGCATCTGTTTCGACGGCGAGCGAGGCGTTGTCGGCCAGCAGGGTCAGCGTCGATTTTGGTTCCTGCAGAAGTTGTGCCCACTGCAACAGCGGCGCAGCCCGCGCCGCCGGAATGTCGGCCGAAAATTCGCGCGCCAGCCGTGGATTGTCGGCCGCCAGCGCCGCGCGTGCGCGGCTCTCCGCCAGCGCCGGAGTCGCCAGGCCCTGGAGGTGCAGCCACGCAAACACGCCGTCGCATTCGCTCGGCTGCTTTTGCGCCAGGCTCCAACGCGCCAGCGCTTCGGCGCCCAAGCCCTGCGTGTTGCCGGTCGCGAGCAGACCCTGCAGCCGGTCACAGATCAGCCGCGGCTCATTGACATCGAGCGCCCGGGGCAGGAACCAGTCCCAGAGCCGGCGCTCGGCGAGGCTTTCGAGCCATTCCCGCCGCAGGCTGTGCGTGACCGGTTGGCCTGTGTGTGACCGAAGGAAGGCGTCGATCGCGTTGTCGAGATCTTCGCCGGGCTTCAGGAGCAAATCGCGCCGCAGTCTGGCTGCAACCAGATAGTCGTGGATTGAGTAAGCTTCGAGCGCGGGGGAGTCCGGCGGTTCCGGCAAATGCAGGCGGATGAGCTGCATGGCCGAGACAAATTCTTGACGGACCGCCGCTTGCTGCGCAGTTGCCGCGTCAGGAGAATCGGCGGCACAACACAGACGCGTAGTGAACAGCAACAGGGACGCGGGCAAACAGAATTTCAGCACAGGCCATGCAAAAACGCCTATATTCGGCCGAAATCGGGCGTAAGTGCGCCTCTGGGTGAGGAAATCGGCCATGAAAGCGTCTATCCGTATTGCATTGCTGTGCCTACTAGCATGCGCTCTTCTGCAGTCGCCCGCGTTGCATGCGGCCGACTTGAGCTCGCCGATCGGCCGGTGGAAAACCTTCGACGACAAGACCGGACAGGCGCGCGGGATCGTGCGGATCTTCGAACAGGACGGAAAGTTTTTCGGGCGGCTCGAGGAGAGCTTCACGCCCGGCGCCGCCTCTCGCGTGTGCGCGGTCTGCACCGACGATCGCAAGAATCAGCCCATCATCGGCCTGATGATCGTACGGAACATGAAATTGGAGAACGGTGAGTACGGCGGCGGCGACATTCTCGACCCCGATACCGGTTCCGTATACCGCTGCAAATTTCATTTGGAGCAGGACGGATCGCGTCTCGTAGTTCGCGGCTTCATCGGCTTCTCACTTCTCGGCCGGTCGCAAACCTGGCAGCGGGAACCATGATGGACGCGCTCCCGTCAATGTGATGCCGGCGCAGCCTGGGCCCGGTACTGCAAATCCATCGCCACAAATCCGCAGTGTCCAAACTGGCCGCCATGTCCCGCTCCCGTGACATCCTCGAACAGAACCAGTGAACCGGCCTGTACCTCCGGTTCCGTTCCATCGGAGAGTTCGATGGTCATCGAACCGGCAAGCACAAAATATATCTCTCGGTAAGGCGCCGGATGCTTCGGATAGAGGAAGTTCGGCGGACCCGTCATGACGATGACGTTTGCAGGATCGCCGAGCTGAAACTGCTGCAGCGACGCGCCGAGGTACGTGGTGGACTGAGCGACGTCGCGCTGCAGCTCCGAGTGAGACAGGCCGTCGGGACCGGTGAATACGTGAGTCACATTCAGGACCGGCGTGCTGTACGAAATCGGGACCGGCGCATCGCAACGTGCATCAGGTCTTACACGGTGCGTCTTCGCGGCGCAGGCCGCCAGCGGTATCAGAAGCGCCAGAATCCAGCTTGATCTACCCGGTTGTGTGTGCATAGTCCTGATTGACACTCAATGGCGCTCCGCGTTCCCCACGATCCTACTTTGGCGCCGGCGGCGGCTCATAGGTTACCGCGTCAACCCAAATCGGGTCCGTATACGCCTGGCGGCCCTGATCGTCCTCGACCAGCAGCGCGTACCATGTTGCGCGATTCGTCGTCAGAGTGAAGTCCACGTGGGTTTGTTGCGGTGAACCGGAGAAGAATTCAGTCTTGAGCACGGCGCCGGCGCCGATCAATTCGGCCTTTTTCACGCCGTCGACGGATTTGAGGTCGAAGCCAAGCACGAACGAATCGCCGGGTTTGACTTTCAATTCATCGCCGAACATGCGGGAAGGGAAAATAATCGGACCATGGCTGACGTAGCCGTGGCCGGCTTTCAGCGCCAGCGCAAAGCTCTTCGCGTCCACCTTGCCGTCGATGTGAACGAAGGTGCGCACGCGGCCGGATTCCTCGTTCCAGACGTTGTGCGTGTCCGTCCCCGCGGCCAGATAATAATGGTGTCCGGCATTCCAGAAATCCCATAGCTTGTGCAGCACTTTCGCATCGTCGTCGGGAGCCGTGGCGTTCATCTCGATCAGATCGAACGCCGGATTGAAGCCGCCGGGCGCCACTTTTGCCTCCACACTGGAGAAATAGCCGTAAGGAATGAACGGGTGGTTGACCTGCACCACAATCGCGCCCAGGCGGCGCGCCTCGCGCAGAATCTCATCGACGCTTGCCGCGCCGGTGTCGATCGCCAGTGGCTGTCCCGGCACGAGCGGATATGCATTGAAATGACCCCATGACGGCGATAACTCGATGCCCGGAATAAACGCAATCCCGCGCCGATCGGCAATGCGTTGCAGGGGCGCATGATTCACCGTCGAATCGTGATCACTGACGAATAGGAGGTCGAGTCCGGCCGCAAGTTCTGAGCGCGCCAGATCTGCGGGGGGTGTTACCGCTTCTGCTTGATCCGCGTGGTGATGCAAGTCGGCCGAGTACCAGCCGCGCGCGGGCGGATCGAACAGCGGCGTCAAGACGACATTCGCCGTTCGAGTTTCGCCGGTTACGACCTGGAGAGCCACCTGACGGCTCGCACCCAGGAAACCCCCGCCGGAAGAGACGGTGAACACGTAGTGGCCGGGCGGGATGGATAAGTCGCTGCGCCCCTTGCGATCGAGTTCGGTAAAAAACGCTTTGCGGCCCAGAAATTCCACAACCGGCTTTTCGCCTTCGGTGATCGCGATGCGCGCGTCCAGCGGTCTGCCGTTGCGCGCATCGGCGACTACGAAATGGATTCGTCCTGGGCCATTCAAATCACGAAAGTCGCGGGTTTGCGCCTCGCCGGGCGCAATCGTCACCGGAATCGCGGCGCTGCGCGAGTAACTCTTGGCGGTGGCAAAGAGGGTATAGTCGCCGTCGGGCAGCGTCAGCTCGTAGACGCCGTGGTGGCCGAGCACCCAGGCGTAGGGCTTGCCTTGTTTTTCGACCACGACGACCGGCGTGTCGACCGGCTTGCCATCGCGCGCGGCAACCACGCCGCGCACCGTGCCCGAGGCGAGATGCCGGCGCTCGATTTCTGCCTGAACGACGGGCTGTAGGTCCCCGCTCGACCCCACCTGTAGCCACCCGTCGAACGTGCGGCTTTCGCCCGGCGCCAGCGTGTGCAATCGAAACATATCCATCGATCCGAAACCGATGTGATCGAAGTAGGGCGCGTGCAGAGTCACGCTCCAGTTTTCATCGTAAGCGACTACCCGATCGGAGAGCGCACCCACTGCCTTGCCCTCGACGATTCCGGCCAATCCCGGGACACTAAACAGATAACCACCCTTCGGCCAAAGCGTCAGGCCGGAAAGCAGATCAGGCAGCGCGACGCCGCCGCCATTGTGCATCGTCGTTTGGATCTCAATGTGGTCGGAATTCGCTTTGAGCGTGTAGAGGGTTGTGATCGTCACTTTGCCCCAATCGCGCACCGACCGGAGAATCGCCTGTGCGGGGCCGCGCTCCACGATGTCTACATGCTGGTAGGTGTTGGGCCACGCCGTCCAATTGTTCGGGATAAAGTCGGCGAAGACGATATGGTCGCGGCCGATCGCGCCGTTCTTCACCGGTGCTACATCAACGATCGCTCCGCGCGGCACTCCGTAGGGGACCGGCGATTCGACCGCGAGAGCGAAAGCCAGTTTCTCATTGACGACCGTGATGTCGCCGCGCGCCTTGGCCTCGCCATCCGGAATCGGAGTCGCGCCGACGATGACGTGCACGGCGGCTCGCGCAATGCCGGGCGCCGAGAGCGCTATCAGTAGGGCCGTCAACGCCGCTTTGATCATCTCCTAAGATGCCTCATTGCTCAATGATTCAAACTCAAGAATAGGCTCAGAAATTCTCCGGCCGCCTTGTGCGCATTGCGTTGCCAGTCGTCCGCCGCCGCGTGATCCGCGCCGTCGCTCACATATTTGACGCAAGCGAACAGCGTTCGCTCGAGCCGGCAAACCTTCGCAAGCGCGTAGGCCTCCATGTCCAGCACATCACAGGCCACGTTGGCCTCAGTGGTCGCGAAGGAGTCGCCGCTGCCGCAGACAGCTGCCGGTAAATGCGCGAACACGGGCTCAAAACTTAACAACGCCGGGATCTCGTCGAACGGCGTCACGCCCTGTGCGAACCCTAAGCCGCGGACATCCATATCACGCTGCACGAATTCGCGGCAAGCCACCAGCGTCCCGGCGGCGTAGCAACGGCTGCCGGCAGTGCCGAAATTCACGACCATAGGCAACGGTTGCCGGGCATGAACATAGCCAGCCAATTCCCGCGCCAGCGCGATGGCGGCATTCACTTTGCCGACTCCGCAATACAGCACGCGCACGCCGGCTTGTTCGAAGATCCCCTGCGACTCTAGCGGTAGGGCCATCACCACTAGGGTATGCGGCGAGTCGGTCACTGGCGCGGGCTCAGTACGTGATTGCGGCGCGCAACTTAAGGTGACGCCATGTGTAAGTGCCGATCAGATTCAGATCGATCAAGGCAGCCAGCGCCACGACCTGGTAGCCGGCTCGCACACAGAGCCCCGCCGACGCCGTCATGGTTCCGCCGGTCGCCAACACATCGTCGATCAACAGCAAACTGCCATGACCTCGCTGCATTTCCAGGACGCCGGTACCGTATTCGAGCGCGTAGGCGATGTCGACTACCGGGGGCGGCAACTTGCCTTGCTTGCGCACCAATACGAATCCTTTTCGGCGGCGCGCCGCCAGTGCTGCGCCCAAAATGAAACCGCGCGATTCGATCCCCGCCAACGCATCGATGCCACTCCATTCCGCAGGCGTCAGCAGGGCATCCAGAGCCTGCACCGCGGCCTCGAAGTGATCACGCAGTAACGGCGAAATATCGCGGAACAGGATTCCCGGACGCGGAAAATCCGGCACTTCGGCAATCAAGCGCTTCAACTCGGTCATGGCCACCACTCGTTTGCAACGCGTTACCCTGTAACGCTCCCGCGACCTGCGCGTGAAGAGCGCATTATGCCGAGCGGACATCGAGTTGTCGCGACTCGTCTCGACTGTCGGCGAGCGGCGACGATCAAAAATGGTAGCATCGCTTCGGGCGATTCGTGCGGCATGAGGAGCACTCAAATGAATCCGAAGGTCGTGGCGATCCTCGAGACCCGGGCCGGAGCGCATTTGGCGGAACTGATTGCGCGGCGCGGCGCCGTGCCGATGCTCGCGCCGGCCTTGGAGGAGGTGCCGGACGTCGACCCCGAATCGGTGGCTTCCCTGATCGCGCAGTGGCGGCCAACGCCGTTCAAGATAGTCATTTTTCAAACCGGCGTGGGCACGCGCGCGCTCTTTCAAGCGACCGATTCACTGGGACTGACGGCCGAGCTGCTGCAGCTGCTCGGCTCAGCGGTCGTGGTGGTGCGTGGCCCGAAACCGATCGGCGAATTGCGTGCGCGCCAGGTGCGCATCGACGTCAGGGCAGCCTCGCCATTCACGACGGAAACGGTGCTGGAGGCTCTTTCTGCCATTCCTGTGGATCGGGTCCGCGTGCTGGTGCAGCGATACGGGACCGGCAATCAGCGATTACGTGAAGCGCTGGAGGCCCGCGGCGCCCAAGTGCAAGAGGTCGCGACGTATCGCTGGGCGTTGCCCGCGGATCTGCAGCCGCTGAAGGACCTGCTCGCAGCCCTGGCGCTCTCGCACATCGATGCCGTGCTGTTCACCAGCGCCGTTCAGATTCACAATCTTTACGCCGTTGCCGAGAGCTTGAATCGCGCCGGCGATCTCGCGGATCAGCTGAATCGGCTCATCGTGGCTTCGATCGGACCGGTTTGCTCGCGGGCGCTGCGGGAGCATGGCATCAATCCGACCTTTGAAGCCAGTCCGCCAAAGTTAGGATCGCTGGTCGCAGGACTCGAGCTGGCGCTGGCGGCCGGATGACTTCGGCATACCTTTGTAAGCGCACCGCGGACATCATAAGGGCGCGCCGGCCGACGCTCGATGACCGGAAGTCCGCTCAACTTTCGTCCGGCGGCGGTGTATAAGTGGTTCAATGCGAGTTCGACGCATCGCTATCCGAAGGAGAAGAACGCAGTGGACAAGCCGAACGTCAGATCCAAATCCGAATCCAAAGCCAAATCAAGTTCCAGACCCTTCCTGACGGATGTGCAGACCCTGCGCGAGCGGGCCCGCAAGAACATCGCGAGCGGTGGGGTCACCTTTACCTATCGTGGCGACGTGCATAAGACCGTGGACATCCTGCAAGCGGTGCTGGCCACCGAGATCGTCTGCGTTCTGCGCTATACCATGCATGCCGTTGCCGCTTCCGGGATTTCCAGTGAGGGCGTAAGAGCGGAATTCGCCCAGCACGCCAAGGAGGAGCAGGGGCATATGATGTCGGTGGCCGAGCGCATCAACCAGCTTGGCGGAACCCCGAACTTCAATCCAACCGGCCTGGCTTCGCGCGCCGCGTCGGAGTATGGCGTCGCCGGCGATTTGGTCGATATGATCAAGGAAAATTTGATCGCGGAGCGAATTGCCGTCGATCACTACCGCGAATTGATCCGATATTTCGGCGACAGCGATCCTGGCACCCGCATCATGCTGGAAGGCATCCTGGTGGTCGAAGAAGAGCACGCGAACGACATGCACGACCTGCTGGTGGCGCACGAAGGCCGCCCGATGCTCCCCAGCTAGATCGCAAGAGGTCAGTTGCTCCCGCCCACCGATGGGGAATCGCTGGCCGGAAACGATTCTTCCAGCGCCTCGTCTAAAAGAACATCGACGTGCTGCTTGTCGGCATCCTCGGTGCGCTTGCGCATGTAAGCAGACGCGTACGAACACGCAGGGATGACCTGCCAGCCGGCGGCCGTTGCGGTGCTCAAGGCTGCGCGCATGAGTTCTCCCGCGACGCCTCGGCCGCCTATCGCTTGCGGTACCCCGGTGTGCGTGATGGTCATGACATGACCGGCTAGCGTGTAATTCAGCACCGCGCGGCGGCCGTCCACATCGGCGGTGAATTCCTGCGTAGTGCGATCGTGATTAACGGCGATCATGATCTTGTTCCTGCTCCGGCGGAGGTTGCGCGGGACGCGGTGGCGGATTGGGTCTTGTCTGAGGCGGCGCCCGCGGCGCCCGCGGCGGCTGAATCTCGTGCGACCGGACTTCGGCGGGGGCCGCTTGCGGCGGCGCGCGCGCCGACTGTCGCGTCTGGAGCTCGCGCGGCGCGGCCGCGCGGGACTGAGCCGCGTCGGGTGCCGCCTCGCGCGGTGCCGGCTGATGCACGAAGCTCAAGGTCCCGGTATGTTTGGCCGCCACGGTCCCGTCGCCTGAGAACGCTCCGGGCCGGGAAGTTGCCGCAATAGGCGGATGGCCGTAGTTGGCACTGAAACGCAAGGCCGGGGTGCCATGCGCGGCGCGTTCATGTTGGCGCTGCAGCGGTGTCGCTGCCACGTGGGGTTCGTGAGCGGCCGATAGCTCGCTTGCGGTCGGTCGGGCCTGGACGCCGCGGCTTCCACCGTTGAAGCTGACTCTACTTACCGCGGTGTCATTGTAGACGGTCGTGTTGTATACGTTGGTGATCCGAGTGTTGCCGACATTGGTAACGGATTGGTTGTAGAAAAGGTGTCCGTTGCGCCAATACCCGCCCTGGTAGCCGCGGCCGCCGTAACCGTAGCCGTAATTGACTCCGCCGTAGAAGCCGATGTGCGGTCCCCAGTAGCCGGAATGCCAAATGTAGGCGGCGCCGATCAGACCCCAATATCCGGGTGTCCACAGATAGTCGATCTGCGGAACGGCCACCCAGGTGCCGGGCACCCAGTAATAATCGTCAATGTCGTCGCTCCAGGCCCAATATCCCGGAGTCCATAGGAATCCGTCTTGTGGAATCGGCGGCTGCTCGTACACCGGAAGGTCGGGAGGCGCGACGTCGATGGAAGGATCCGCTGCCTGCGCCGTCGATATGATCGGCAGGAGCAATAGCAGCAACAGCGGTAACAGAGTGCTAAATCGACGTGGATTCACACCCCCGATGATAACCTGAATCGCGGCCACGGAGGCGCACCGGACGCCGTGATTTGAGCCAACGGGTCTGGAAAAAACCAGGACCGGACCCATATAAAAACATCGGCATCCATGGTCAAACAGCCAAGGGGTTATCAGTGAACAAAGCAGTGCTCGGTGTGTATCCCAGCCCGAAAGGGCATTGGGTCGGCGATGGCTTTCCCGTTCGGAGCCTATTCACATATGACAATTTGGGCCAACAGCTCAGTCCCTTCCTGCTGCTGGACTACGCCGGCCCCGCCGAATTCACGCCTGCTGCTCTCCCGCGAGGAGTGGGAGAACACCCGCATCGCGGATTTGAAACGGTCACCATCGTGTACAAGGGCGAGGTTGCGCACCGCGATTCCGTTGGCAATAGCGGTCTAATCGGCCCCGGCGATGTGCAGTGGATGACCGCCGCCTCAGGCATATTGCATGAGGAGTTTCATTCTCCCGCGTTCACCCGGCATGGCGGGGCATTCGAAATGGCACAACTCTGGGTCAACCTGCCGGCAAAGCACAAAATGTCCGCGCCTCGTTATCAAACCATACTCGACGCGAATATTCCGCAGATGACGATCGGCGAGGGCGACGGCAGCGTTCGCCTCATCGCGGGCGAGTACGGCGGCCGCACTGGGCCCGCCGCAACCTTCAGTGAGCTGAATGTTTGGGACGTGCGTCTGCACGCTGGGAAATCCGCGCTGCTGCGTGTGCCGGATGGCCACAACGCGGCGATTGCCGTCTTTCGCGGCGCAATCACCGCCAATGGATCGCGGAGGGTGAAGGACGCCGAGCTATTGGTGCTGGGCGCTGCGGGCGATGAGGTAATTGTCGCGGCGGACGCGGACGCCACGTTCTTGCTGCTGAGCGGCGAGCCGCTGTCCGAGCCCGTGGTGGGCTATGGACCATTTGTGATGAACTCGCGCCAGGAGATCGAGACGGCCATCGAGGACTTTAATCGGGGAAAATTCGGCCGCATGCCGCCGCAGGCTGCGAAGGCTACCCCGTAAGTTCCGCGACTGCGCGGTGCGCTTGGTCGATGGCGACGTTGGTAAAGGCATTCCAGCCGGAGTCGGAGTTGGCAATGGCGATGCGACCCAGTCTGCGGCGCGCCCGCGTTTCGATCAGAGCCTGCTGCACGGGATCGTCGAATAGCGGGGTGGGAGAATAGGCGTAGCCATGCGGCCATCGATTGACGGTGATGGCCGCCGCATCGCGATCGAAATCGAATCCGGCGACCCCCAACATTCGAGCGAGTTCGTCCCGGACTTCGCTCTCGAAGTCCCCAAAACTCATCGTGTACAGGCTCGCTCGGCCGGCCCGATACTGCTGCCGCATGTTCAATCCCTGATTCGGCGCGGTCGGCGTGTGCAGCAAGTGAATGCAGATCGGCTGTGACGGATCGGCGGAGAAGCGGTAACCGTCGAGACTGACCGGGAAGTCCAGATGGGCTGCGTAGGTGCCGCCGGGATTATCGATGTAGGCCACTCCGAGCCTATGCCAAGGATGCCAATTACGCACGGCGACGTTCACGTAGACCAGCGGGGCGCGCACGCTGTCATGCAGCGCCGCGCGCTGCTCGGCGCTCGTTTCGGGCGCGATGTAAGGAATCATGGCGTGGTAGCAGGCGAGCACGCAGTCGCTGCCGGCGACTCGCCGCACCTTGCCGCCCTTCACGTAGGCAACCTCGACGCCATCCCCGACATTGCGCACGTCGACCGCGGTCGCGCTTAAGCGAATGCGTACCGGCCGATCCGCTAGATCTAGCTGCCCATAGTCGAAGCGCGCCAATACGATGTCCTCCATCGAATCGCCGGGCGCGATTCCGGGAATCAGCCGGCGCACCAGCATGCGGGCGATCGACGCGTTGCCGTCGGGGAAATGATAAATGTACGGTTCATCTTCCTCGTCGTCCTTAAGGGCCGCGCGCTGCGCCTTGAGTCCCGGTAAGTTCATGGTTTCGCTTGCCGGCACGGCGTCGATACCGACGGCCCATAAATCGTGGGTGCGGGTCTGCAGGAATTTCAGCACGTCCTCATCGGCATTCCAGTAGCGCTTGAGAAAATCGCGGTAGCTGGTGTGTTCGAGAATCGCGCGCCGCTGCGCCGATGTTTTCCCCGGCAGTACATCGCGATCGGACCAATACATGTCGAATAACTGCGCGCGGGCCGCTTCGCCGATCGCTTGGTCCTCGACAGCGATTCCCGGCGGCGGAACTCCAAGCGCGGTCTCGTGCGCCTCCGAATCGCTGTGCGTCGCCGTCAACCGTCAGGGCGCGGCGCTGAGCACCTCGGACCCCACGAGCCCGAGCCCGACCTGGAGCTCCACCTCGATCGATACGAGCGCCCTGAGCGCCGTCTCGTGTGCCCCCGGTGGCCCGTGCGTTGCGGTCGATGGTGCCGGCACCGCATTCGTGAGCGTCGACCCGAGCGCGACGTCGTGGTCGGGTTCCTCAATTCCCGGCGGAGGCGTCCTAACCGGCATCTCCTGTCCGAGCGCCGGGCTATGCGTCGCGGTCAATGAAGCAGGCAGCGTGTTCACGACGACGAGCCCCGCGAGCGGTGGCTGGACGCTCGCGAGCAGCCACGGTGGCCACGATTTGCGGGCCGTCTCGTGCGGGTCGACGGAGCTTTGCGTGGCCGTCGACAGTACCGGCAACGTGCTCGCCACGACCAACCCGGGCGCTGCCTGGTCGGAAGACAAGATCGATTCGGAAGAACTGGTGGCCGTCTCGTGCTCGGCGGCTGGCACGTGTGTCGCCGTCGACCACGGCGGCCACGCACTCGCGAGCGCAGATGCTGGAGTGCCGGCGCCGACGTGGAGCCTCACACCGATCGGCAGCGAACATCCAACGGCCGTCTCGTGCGCGTCGTCGGGCCTCTGTGTCGCGGTCGACACCCAGGGGCAGGCGTGGGCAAGCGATGATCCCACAAGCGCGACCCCGAGCTGGGCCGCATCTACCGCGGGCTCGGTCTCACTCGCGGGTGTCGCCTGCCTCGCGGGCGGCTTCTGCCTGG